>DATAIN010000507.1:0-1966 GCA_036262635.1 Gemmatimonadaceae bacterium
CGCGCGCCTTCGCGCGAATCCCCTCGCGCGCGCGCTGCGCGTCGACAAGCTCACGCTCGCCGCGCTCGAGGCGACGCTCGCACTGTATCGCGAGCCGGCGCGCGCCGTTCGCGAGATCCCCGCGCTCGCCATGCTCACCGCGCCCGTCGACAGCATCCGGCGCCGGGCGACGGCGCTCGCCGAGCGGCTCGCGGCGCGCGGCATCGAAGCGCGCGTGGCCGACAGCACCGCGACGGTCGGCGGTGGTGCGTTCCCGACCGCGCGGATCCCCTCCGCGGCCGTGGCGCTCGCAGGCGACGCAAACGCTCTCGCGGCGCGCCTGCGTGATGGTGCGCTGCCGGTGGTCGGCCGCATCGAGCACGACGCCCTGATGATCGACCTGCGGAGCGTTCCCGAGGGGCACGACGGCTCGCTAGCCGCGGCGCTGGAGGGAGCTCTCGCGTGACGGATACCAGGCGCGCCGCGTTCCTGGATCGCGACGGGACGATCATCGTGGACGCGCACTACATCTCGCGTCCCGAGCAGGTGCGACTCGTACCCGGCGCGGCGGATGCGCTTCGCAAGCTGAACGACGCGGGCGTGCTCGCGGTGGTGGTGACCAATCAGTCCGGGATCGCTCGCGGGATGTTCACCGAGGACGACTACGAGCGTGTCACCGACCGGATCGCGCTGCTCCTGAAGGAAGCCGGCGCGCGGATCGACGCGACGTATCACTGCCCGCATCACCCGGCGATCACGGGGCAGTGCGACTGCCGGAAGCCGGGGCTCGGCATGTACGAGCAGGCGCGCGACGAGCACGACATCGACATGCGCGCCTCGCTCTTCGTCGGCGACCGGTGGCGCGACGTCGAGCCGGGGATCGTGCTCGGTGGCCGCGCCATCCTGGTGACGGGGGTCGAGACGCCGGCCGACGACCTCGCCCGCGCGCAGCGCGACGCGGAGACCGCACCCTCGCTCGGCGCGGCGGTGGACGCCTATCTCGCCGGGCCGCCGGCCGCGTGACGGCTCGACCGATCGGATGAGCGCACGCCGCCGCATCGCGGTCCTCGCCTCCGGAGGCGGATCGAATCTGCAGGCGATCCTCGATCACCTCGCGGCGCGCGGGGAGCGGCGCGGAGGCGACGTCTCGCTCGTGGTCGCCGGGAAGGAGACCGCGGGCGCGCTCGAGCGAGCGCGCCGCCACGGCATCCCCGGCGCCGTCGCCACGCCCGCCGCGTTAGGCACGCTCCTCGACGAGCATCGGATCGATCTCGTCGTGCTCGCCGGCTATCTCTCGCTGGTGCCGGAGGCCGTCACGGAGCGGTACGCCGGGCGAATGCTCAACATCCACCCTGCCCTGTTGCCTGCGTTCGGCGGTCACGGGCTGTACGGGGCTCGCGTGCACCGGGCGGTGCTCGAGTCGGGGGCGCGGGTGAGCGGCGCGACGGTGCATTTCGTGGACGCGCACTACGATCGCGGGCCGATCATCGCGCAGTGGCCCGTTCCCGTGCTCGCCGGCGACAGCGCCGAGTCGCTGGCCGCGCGCGTGCTTCGGGTGGAGCACCTGCTCTTCCCGCGCGTCGTGGACGCCGTCGCGCGCGGCGTCGTCACGCTTGGCCCCGACGGCCGCGTGCGCGGCGGCTTTGCGCCGGCGTCCGACCAGTCGCTCGAATACTCACTCACCACCGCGGACGAGACTCTCATCGCCGATGCGATCGATTCCCTGCTCTGCTCGTAGCCTGACGGCGGCCGTCATCGCGGCCGCGCTTCCGCTCCCCGCGCTCGCGCAGGCAGCGCGGCCCGATCGCGCGGCGACGCTCGACGCGGTCGCGACCTGGATCGCGCTCGACGTCACCCCAGGACGTGAGGCGCTGGTCGCGCCGGCGATGACGGCGCTCGGCTTCGCCCGCGCGCCACTCGACGGATTCATGATCCGGAAGGGGACCGGATCGCCGCGCCGCCTCGTGGCCTGCTCGCTCGACCAGGC
>DATAIN010000508.1:0-5544 GCA_036262635.1 Gemmatimonadaceae bacterium
GAGCGCAACCCCTGTCTCTAGTTACCAGCGCGTCATGGCGGGGACTCTAGAGAGACTGCCGGTGCCAAACCGGAGGAAGGTGGGGACGACGTCAAGTCATCATGGTCCTTACGTCTAGGGCTACACACGTGCTACAATGGCCGGTACAGAGGGTTGCGAGTCGGCAACGACAAGCCAATCCCGGAAAGCCGGCCTCAGTGCGGATTGTCGTCTGCAACTCGACGGCATGAAGCTGGAATCGCTAGTAATCGTGGATCAGCTACGCCACGGTGAATACGTTCCCGGGCCTTGTACACACCGCCCGTCACGCCATGGAAGCTGTGAGCGCCCGAAGTCCGTGCAGCAACCCGCAAGGGGGCAAGCGGCCGAAGGCGAGCGCAGTGACTGGGGCGAAGTCGTAACAAGGTAGCCGTAGGGGAACCTGCGGCTGGATCACCTCCTTACGAGATCACGACGAGTAAGCACCTCCACTACCTCGGTAGTGAGAGCGTCGCGGAAAGTCTTCTCGAAGTCGCAGCCCTCACCGATGCACACTCGATTTCTTCTTGCACGACGCCTCGGCGCCTAACGGCTCCGGGGCGTTCGTGTTTGCCGCCATGCCGCCGGTGACCGCACCGGCCACCGCGGAGTTCTCACGGTCGTCACCCCGAACCGGATGACTCTCATGCGCGCGCTCGCCCTGCCCCTCGTCGCCCTGCTCGCCGCCTGCGAGAATCCCGCGGCCACGCCGGCCACGCGCACCCAGCGGCAGCTCCGGAGCGATCCGACCATCCTGGTCTCCCCGGTCGACGGCGCCACCTTCGTCCAGAACGATCCGACCATCGGCTGCCCGGCCCACCCTCACCGCGGCTACGGCTTCCGCACGCACTTCGACTGGCGCGATGTCGAGGGGGCGAGCCAGTACATGGTCGTCTTCCAGCACCAGGGATCGACGCTGCCCGCGGTCGCGCGCCGCATCGCGGCCTCCGAGCTCACGGAGACGTGGTGCAACGCGTTCGTGACCGACGCGAACCGCGAGCACTGGACGTGGAGCGTCTATGCCCTCGGTCCCGCGACAGGGCCGTTCACGGGCGATTCCGCGACGATGCCCCGCGACACCCTGCTCTGGAGCGGCTCCCGGGAGTACAACTTCGGCCCCTGCCGCCTGGACGACGGGCGCGCCTGCTTCGCCGCGCCGGAGGACACGACGACCCCCTGACGGCGCGTGGGGCGACTGTGGCGAGGGGGGCGGTCGGTCGTCTTCTGGAAACGGACGGCGCTCGCCGGCCGCGAGCAGATCCCGTCGTCCCGCATGGACCGCCCCCGCCTCCGTCTTTCCATCCCCCGCCGTGCCCTCTGGGCGACCGCCTGCGTCCTCACCCTCCTCGGGGGTGAGCCGCGGCGCGGACTGAGCGCGCCGGCGCCCGTGGCGACTGGTCGGATCGAGGGGATCGTCACGGTGTCGTCGGCGCTGGTCGCCCGGCGGCCGCGCTTCAGGATCTACGACGACGCCGGCGCTCCCCCCGCGCCGTTGAGCGCGGGACTCGCCGCGGAGCTTTCGAATGTCGTGATGTATCTGGAGCGCAGCGAGGGCGCACCGGTCGCCGCGCCGGTGCGCGCCTCGCTCGAGCAGCGCGACGAGCGCTTCCAGCCTCGCGTGCTCGCGGTCCCGGTGCACTCGACGGTCGATTTCCCGAATCGCGATCGCGTCTTCCACAACGTCTTCTCGCTTTCGCGCACGCGCACCTTCGACCTCGGGCGCTACCCGCGCGACGCGTCGAAGTCGGTGCAGCTCGACAAGCCCGGCGTGGTGCGCGTCTTCTGCCACATCCACGCGGACATGAGCGCGGTGATCGTCGTCGTGGACGGTCCAGGCTACGCGATCCCCGACAGCACCGGGCGCTACGCGCTCGAAAGTCTGCCGCCGGGCGACTACACGCTCGTCGGCTGGCACGAGCGCAGCGAGCCGACGCGCCGCACCGTGCATGTCGTCGCCGGTGAGACGACGCGCATCGACATGCGCATCCCGATCGCCGACGCCGCGCCGCGCAGCGAGTAGGGATCGATGCGGGCCATCACCGCGCTCTGGCGCCGGGTGCGGCGTGCACGCCTGACGGTGCAGCTCGCGGTGCTCGCCGCCACCGTGGCAGCTCTCGCGGTGCTCACCACCTTCACTGCACTGAGCGGCGCGGTGCGCTCGCGGACGACGCAGCTGATCGCCGACGAGCTGGGTCGCAACCAGCGGGTGCTGCTCCTCCTGCAGCGGCGCACGCTGGAGCAGTCGCTGCTGACCGCATCGCTGCTGACCAAGAGTCCCACCCTCCGCGCCGCGATCGAGACATATCGCGACGAGGGCGGGCACTCCGGCGCGCCGCGCCAGGAGCTCCGCGCGACGCTCCAGCGCGAGCTCGACAACCTGCGTGAGGGATCGGGAAGCGATCTGCTCCTGGTGACGGACGATGCGGGACGACTGCTCGCCTCGTCCACCGTCCGACCGCTGCCGCCGAGCATGCGCGCGCTCGCCGCCGTCCCGATGATCCACCACGCGCTCGACGCGGAAGCCGCGGTCGACAGCGCCAGCCTCGGCGTCCTCGAGGTGGGCGGCGCGTGGTACCAGGCCGCGGCGGTGCCGATCGTGCTCGACGGGTACGTCATCGGCGCGCTCGTCACCGGCCACGCGCTCGACGATGGCAGCCTCGGCGCGCTCGCCCGGCTGTTCGACGGTGAGCTCGTCGTCGGCACGCCGGCCGCGATCATCGCGACCACGATTCCGCGCGAGCGCGCCGCCAGCATCGTCGCGCCCGGCGCCGCCCGGCGCGCGGGATACCTCTCGGCGGTGCTGCCGTTAGGCCTCACGAGCCGCGGCGACGCGGCCCAGCTGCACCTGCTCTATGCGCTCGCCCCGACGGAGCGCTCGGTGAGCCGGACGCTGCTCGTCAACTTCGCGCTGTGGGGCGGCGCGGCGGTACTGCTCGTCGGGCTCGGGACGATCCTCGTCTCGCGCAGCGTCCTGAAGCCGCTGCATCGCGTGGTGGACGTCATGCGCTCGCCGGCGCCCATCGCCGCGGCGGAGCGGCAGATCGCGGCGGGCGACGAAGCGCTCGAGGTGCGGTCGCTCGGCGAGTCGTACAACGAGCTGATTCGCTCGCTCGCGGCGGAGCGCAGCGCGCTCGAGGAGCGCGGCGCCGAGCTCGCGGAGTCCAACCGGGTGCTCACACAGCAGATCCTCGAGCGCGAGCGCGCCGAGCGGACGCTGCGCGAGCGCGACGAGCAGCTCCGCCAGTCGCAGAAGCTCGAGGCGATCGGGACGCTCGCCGGCGGGGTGGCGCACGACTTCAACAACCTGCTCACGGTCATCTCCGGCTTCACGCAGCTCGCCCTCGCGCAGACGGGGCGCGGCGTGTCGGTCGCCGAGGACCTGAAGCAGGTCGCAGGCGCCGCCGACCGCGCGTCGCACCTGACGCGGCAGCTGCTCGCCTTCGGGCGCAAGCAGGTGCTGCAGCCGCGCGTGCTCGATCTGGCGGAGGTGGTGGCCGGTGTCGAGCCGATGCTGCGTCGCTTGATCGGCGAGCACATCGAGCTGCGCACGGCGCACGCGAGTCCGCTGGCGCGCGTGCACGCCGACCCGGGCCAGCTCGAGCAGGTCATCGTCAACCTCGTCGTGAACGCGCGCGACGCGATGCCGACGGGGGGAACGATGACGATCTCCACCGAGAACGGGGCCGGCGCCGACACGGGGAAGGTGCGCCTGCTCGTGCGCGACACCGGCACCGGGATGAGCGCCGCGACGCAGGCGCGCATCTTCGAGCCGTTCTTCACGACGAAGGAGCCGGGGAAGGGAACGGGCCTGGGGCTCGCGACGGTCTACGGGATCGTCACGCAGTCGGGGGGGCGTATCGACGTGGACAGCGTGCCCGGGCGCGGGACGCAGTTCGCGATCGTTCTGCCGGCGAGCGATCCCTCGGCGGCGCGGAGCAAGCGGGACGAGCCGACCGGCCCCGCGCCGCGCGGCAGCGAGACGATCCTTCTCGTCGAGGACGAGGAGACGCTGCGCATCCTCACGGAGCGCGCGCTGCGCGACCAGGGGTACGTCGTGCTCAGCGCGGAGAACGGCGCGGCGGCGCTCGATCGCGCGCGGACGATGCCCGGCGCGATCGACCTCCTCGTGACCGACGTGGTGATGCCGGCGATGAGCGGACCGATGCTGGTCACGCGGCTCGCCTCGCTGCAGCCGACCATTCGCGTGCTCTACGTCTCGGGCTATGCCGACGACACCATCGCCAGCTACCGCCTCGATCCGACGAGCGCCTTCCTCGCCAAGCCCTTCACCCCGGTGAGTCTCGCATGGAAAGTTCGCGAAGTGCTGGACGCGGCACCATGAGCGCGCGCGTCGCCTGGATCCGGCGGGCGCGCGCGGCCGCGGCGGCGATACTCCTCGTCGCGGCGCCGCGCGTCGCGCACACGCAGGAGCGCATCCTCGTCCAGGGAATCCTCGACATCGAGGGATGGTCCACCGATTCGGCATCGCGGCTGCTCGCCCGCAACGAAGGCCGGGCATCGGGACTCGCGCGGCTCTGCGTGTGGAGCGCATTCGAGCCGGTCAGCGGCGTCGTCGCCTACCTGCAGATGGAGGTCGCGGGCGGCTCGGCGCTCGAGGAGGGGACCGAGGTCGGGATCGAGCAGGGCGGGCTCCGCTACACGCGATCGCGCGCCCTCGTCGTCGACGCGGGGATGATCGCGCCGATCGTGGGGATGTACGCGAATCGTCATCTCTCCACGCGGAACCCGCTCATCGGAGAGCCCGACGGCTACGTCGTCGCGTATCCGCTCGGCGTTCGCGTGAGCGGGAAGACGGAGACGCTGGATTATCGGATCGGGGTGATCTCGCTCCCCGTGTACAACGAGCGCTACATGCCCGAGCCGACGGCGACGCCGCACATCGCGGCGGGCGCGGGGGTGACGCCGCATCCCGGAGTGCGTGTCGGAGTGTCGGGGACGATCGGTCCCTGGCTCGACGACGCGACGCCGGCCGCGGCGCTCGACGGTCGCTCGTGGCGCGGGTACGAGCAGCGCGTGGCGGCGGCGGACGCGGAGTGGAGCGTCGGATACCTCGATCTCCGCGGCGAGCTCGCGCACGCGTGGCACGAGGTGCCCGGGCACTCGAAGATGGTTCACGGCACATCGTGGTACGGCGAGGGAAGCTACGCGTTCACCCCGCGGGTCTTCGCGGCGCTGCGCGTCGAGCGCAACGACTATCCGTACCTGAAGCCGGTCGGCACGCGCTGGCCCGCGCGGTCGATGGTCGTGGGTAACGGGGAGGTCGGCGCCGGATATCGGCTGGCCGCGGGGCAGGCGCTGAAGGTGAGCTACCGGCGGGACCGCTGGGGGGTGCCGTCGGCGGGAGGCCGGCAGCTTCCCGACGGACATGCGCTGGCCGTGCAGCTCTCGACTGCCTTCGATCTGCTCGACCTGATCGCCAGCGCGCGTGGACGCTGAGGGTTCTCCAGGTTGATCTGGCTCTTCGCCCTGGTTAAGATTCGAAGCTGTTCCTGAAGGGGTTGGGGC
>DATAIN010000509.1:0-5879 GCA_036262635.1 Gemmatimonadaceae bacterium
CGCGGGACGCTCCTTCGACACGGTGCCGGCCGCGGGCGAGGTCGTTTACCTGCGCGGGACCGCCAACCTCTCGACGGGGGGCACGTCGATCGACCGCACCGACGACATGCACCCCGACAACGTGACCGCCTGCGAGATGGCCGCCGGCGCCGTGGGGCTCGACATCGCGGGGATCGACGTGATCACGCCGGACATCTCGGTTCCCTTCCGCGAGAACGGAGCGGTCATCATCGAGGTGAACGCGGCACCGGGAATCCGGATGCACACCCATCCCACCGAGGGAGCCCCGCGCAACGTCGGTGCGCCGATCATCGACATGCTCTACCCGCCGGGCAGCGAGCCGACGATTCCCGTCATCGCGGTCACCGGCACGAACGGCAAGACGACGACGACGCGCCTCATCGCGCACCTCTTCCGCCACAACGGGATGACCGTCGGCTTCACGACGACGGACGGCGTCTATCTGCAGAACCGCCTCGTGATGGAAGGGGACATGACCGGCCCCTTCTCGGCGAACATCATCCTCTCGAATCCGACGGTGGACGTCGCGGTGCTCGAGACGGCGCGCGGCGGGATCATCCGCGCGGGGCTCGGCTTCGACGAGGCGGACGTCGGCATCGTGCTCAACGTCAGCGCCGATCACCTCGGGCTGCGCGGCATCAATACCCTCGAGCAGCTCGCCGACGTGAAATCGGTGATCGCCTCGGTGGTGAAGCGCGAGGGACACTGCGTGCTCAACGCCGACGACCATCTCGTCGCCCAGATGCGCGAGCGCACGACGGCGGACATCGTCTACTTCTCCACGCAGCCCGAGGGATCGAACGAGATCTTCGAGGACCACATCGCCCGCGGCGGCATCGGCGCGCGCATCGAGAACGACACCTTCGTGATCCGCCGCGGACGGCTGCGCATCCCGGTCGCGCCGACACGCGAGGTCCCGCTGACCATCGGCGGCGCGGCGCGCTTCCAGTTCGGGAACGTGCTCGCGGCGATCTGCGCGGCGTACGTGCAGGGGATGCGCTACGACGACATCCGCGCGGGGCTGCTCTCCTTCTTCCCCTCGCCCTCGCTGACGCCGGGTCGCCTGAACGTGCTGCGGCTCGGCGCGAAGCGCATCATCGTCGACTACGCGCACAACCCCGCGGCGATGCAGGGTCTGATGGAGATGGTCGCCAACATGCCGGCGCGGCGGCGCATCGCCGTGCTCACCGCCCCTGGCGACCGGCGCGACGAGGACATCCGCGCCTTCGGGCGCATGGCCGGCGCGGTGATCGACTACGCGATCGTGAAGGAGGACGAGGATCGCCGTGGCCGCGCCGAGGGCGAGGTGGCCGAGCTGGTGATCGCGGGTCTCGGCGAGGGAGGGCTCGATCGCGCGAAGACGGAGATCGTCTTCGACGAGCTCGAGGCGGTGCGCCACGCGATCTCGCTCCTCGCCGACGGCGAGATCGCGGTGGTGACGGTGGACGACGTACCCGCGGTGCTCGACCTCGTCCGCCAGCATGCGCCGCAGCAGGCGTCGCAGTACTACGCCGACACGCGCGGCGACGACGGCACCCACGAGTCGACACGGCCCGAGGTGCGCGGGTGACGGCGACCGCGGGCCCCGAGACCCGCACCGCCACGCGCCCGGATCCGGCGTCGGAGATCCGGATGACGACGCTCCACGCGACGCGTGGCGCGAACTACTGGTCGCGCGATCCGGTGGTGCGGATGGATCTCCTCGTCGGCGCCTACGAGCACATCTCCTCGGCCGACGTCCCCGGGGTCACCGACGAGCTGGTGCGCGCGATGCCGGGACTGATCGAGCACCGCTGCAGCATCGGCGAGCGCGGCGGGTTCATCACGCGGCTCCGGAGGGGCACGTTCGCGGCGCACATCGTCGAGCACGTGGCGCTCGAGCTGCAGACGATGATCGGCCACGACGTCGGCTACGGGCGCACGCGCGGGGGCGACGTGGAGGGCGAGTACACGCTGATCTTCGAGCGGATCCACGAGCAGGTCGGGCTCCGCGCGGCCGCGCTCGCGCTCGAGACGGTGCAGCGCGCCTTCGCGGGGACGCTCGACACGGTGGACCCGTACGTCGCCGAGCTGCGCGCGCTCGCCGCGCTCCCCGACGCCCCGGCGCCGGCGCAGGAGGTGTTCTGCGGGATCACCGGGGGCGAGGGACGCGGTGAGACTCGCGAGGCGATGGTCCGCCATGGTATATCGGAGCGGGAGCTGGTGATCGACGTCGCCCCGTCGTACATCCTCAACGTCGGGCTCCCCTACGCGCGCTCCGAGATGGGCATCGTCCTCGACACGAACATCACCGACGTCCCCGAGCGCTACCGCGATCCGGAGCGCGCGGGCCGCCTCGTCTCGGTCGTCGCCGACGTCGTGCGGCGGCGCGGGATGGTGATCGTCCCGGCGAAGGCGTGGGAGGTGCAGGACCGCGCGCGCGACGAAGGGTGCCGCGTGGCGGTGTTCGCCACCGACGACGACCTCACACGCCGTGACCAGAAGGTCGCGATCGCGGCGGCGCTGGTCGAGCGGGGCCGCATCCTGCTCGATCTCGGCGAGCGCACCGAGGACGTGGGGCCGCTGCGCGAGGACGCGCCGGCGACGTCGCAGGTGGCGGCCGCGCTCGCGGCGCGCTGCTGGAGCGAGCGCTGCGCCGAGAAGGGCGCTTGAGCGACGGCAACGGCCGTTCGCGGCGGCGCGCCGGCGACACCTCCGGCACGCTCGTCCTCATCGGCGGGGCCTGCAGCCCCGACGGCGAGGCGTTAGGCACCTTCGTCGAGATGAGCGGGGGCCGGGAGGGGGGCCGCATCGTCGGCTTCACCACCGCGTCGGGCGACCCGATGGCGTCGGCGATCGCCTGGCGCAACGACCTGAAGGTGGCCGGCGCGACCAACGTCGAGATCCCGATCGTCGATCGCCGCGACGTGGCGCAGGACCGGGCGATCGCGAAGCTCGTCTCCGAGGCGAACGGAATCTTCCTCGGCGGGGGCGACCAGGTGCACCTCGTCGCGACCATCGGCGGCTCGCGCGTGGGCAACGCGATCCGCGACGCCTACCGCCGCGGCGCGGTGGTATGCGGCACGAGCGCCGGCGCCGCCGCGCTCACCGAGACGATCCTCGCCGGCGGCGAGGTGGACGAGATGGGCGTGAACACCGACATGCACATCGGTCCCGGTCTCGGGCTGCTCGGCTTCCGCGCGATGATCGACACGCACTTCGCCGAGCGCCGCCGCCTGCACCGGCTCTTCGTCGCGATCGCCTCGAACCCGGATCTGATGGGACTCGGCATCGATGAAGACACGGCGTTCGTCGTGCGCGATCACCTCGGCACCGTCGTCGGCAAGGGGGGCGTCACCTTCGTCGACGGCCGCGGCGTCCGCTTCGACAACGCACACGAGGTGACCACCGGCGCACGCCTGACGCTGAGCTACCTGCGCGTCGGAATGCTGGGACCGGGCTACGAGTTCAACCTGCGAGAGCGGGAGCTCGACTGCCTGGTGCAGGCGAAGGAAAAGCCGGTGAACGTGAAGAGCGTGAAAGGAGAGGCGTCGGTTTGAGCTGACCGACTCGTGACTGACTCGTGGCTGATGCGCGAAGAGGCCACGGCCATGAGTCTTGCGTCAGGGGCAGAAGGCATGCGTCACGAATCAGGGTGAACGGCGGGAGAACGGCGGCAACCGCAGTTCAGACGCCGTTCACCCTGACGCATGACGATTGACTTCTGCCCCTGACGCAAGCCTCGTGGCAGTGGCTGTTTCTCAGGTCAGCAAATCAGTCATCGTCGTCCTTCGGCCCGGATATCCGGAACACCTTCCCCGTCGTTCCCGTCGGTCCCACGTTGTCGGTCGTCAGCACGTAGACTTCACCGTGGCGGTCCTGGCCGAAGCCGAGGACGCGGTGGTGCAGCTCGCCGTCGGGGTTCGAGGCGATGCGGAGCTTCTGCGTCGGCCATGAGGACTGGCCCATCGGCGTCGCGATGAAGAGCTGGCCGGTGGGCGGGCCGACGAAGGTGCGGCTCCAGTCGCCGTAGATGTAGCGGCCGTTCAGGTCCTCGACGTCGTTGCCGCGGTACACCACGCCGCCGACCACCGTCACGCCGACGCCGTTCGCGCCCTGTGCCGCGTTCGGGTACTCGATCACCGGATCGATGAGGGGCGTGCCGTCAGGCATTGCACTCGGGCAACTCGCCGGCTCGACGAAGGCGTTCGCCGCGTTGAAGCAGTGGCTTCCCTCCTTCACGTTCCAGCCGTAGTTGCCGCCGCGGCGGACGAGGTCCACTTCCTCCCAGCGGCTCTGTCCCGCGTCGCCGGCGATCAGGTCGTGGTCGCCCTTCGGATCGAAGGCGAAGCGCCAGGGATTGCGGAAGCCGTAGGCGTAGATCTCGTCGAGGCCGTCGCGACCGACGAATGGATTGCTGCGCGGGATGCCGTACTGCTTTCCGCCCTCGCGGCGATCGACGTCGATGCGCAGGAGGTTGCCGAGCAGGTTCTGCGTCACGTCCTGGCCGTTGCCGCCGGCGTTCGCGGGATACCAGTCCTCGACGTGGCCGCGGCCGATGTCGTTCGCGCCGCCCCCGTCGCCGATCGAGATGTAGAGGAAGTCGTCCTTCGGACCGAAGGCGATGGTTCCGCCGTTATGATTGCCCTGCGGCTTGTCGACCTGGAGCAGGATGCGCTCCGAGGCGGGGTCGGCGCGGTTCCGGTCCGACGAGACGCGGAACTCCGAGATGGTGCTCGTGACGTTGTATCCGGCCGGCGCGCCGGGACGCAGCGGCGCGCTGTAGTAGACGTAGAAGCGCCCGTTCTCCTTGTACTTCGGATGGAAGGCGAGGCCGAGCAGGCCGCGCTCGTCGTAGAACCGGTTCAGCGGAACCATCTTGCCGCGAATGTCGAGAAAGGGCTCGGCCCGCAGCGTACCGTCGCGATCGATGATGCGGATCTGGCCGATCTGATCGACGACGAAGAGACGCCCGGTGTTGTCGTTCGCGTGCGTGAGCGCCACCGGCTGCGTCAGTCCCTCGGCCACCATGGTGAGCTCGATGGACGACGGCGCTGTGCCGTGAACCCGATCGGCGGCTGCTCCCTCCGGGAGCGGGGCGGTCGGTGTCGCAGAATCGCTGCAGGCCGCGGCGCTCGCCAGAAGCGCGACGGCGATGAGAGTAGTGCGCATTGTGGTCACCTCTGGTCGGCGTGCCGGTCGATGAGCCGTCCGCGGATCTCGCCGCCCGGGAAGTCACCGGGCCCGGTGTTCGCGGGAGGGATGCCGTCGTCGGTGTGGACGTTCACGTACGCGTTGCCTGCCCGCATCGCGGCGAGCAGATCGGACATCGGGTGGCCGGCGAGGGGACCGATGAAGTTGGCCGCGGTGAAGGTACCGCTCGCAATCTCGCCCTCGATCGGGCCGCCGCCCGCGGGAACCGGACCGTAGAGGAAGACGACGATGGGCGAGTTGGTGCCCGGCGGCCCGAAATGGATGTGCGACTGCCTGACGTTGCTGATGTCGTTGACGACGAGGATGTAGTCCACCGACTGCCCGTCGTCGCTCACGTGGAAGTTCGCCCGCCCGTGCGCCGGCGTGTCGCGCGGCGGCACCTCCTCCGTTCCGACCAGCTTCGGGTTGAAGTGATCCTCGCCGTCGGTCGGCCCCATGCGGTCGGCCACTACCGGGAGAGAGAAGTCCGGCGCGGCCACGGTGCGACTCCGGTCGCCGCACGCGGCGGCGAGCAAACACAGAGTGACCAGCGATGTCGTGCGGTGCATTGACGCGCCTCCTCGAATGGAAGTGGGGAGCGCATCGTGTGTGGCACCGGTGCGCCGCACAAGCGATTCGGGGTGAGCGGCAGCAGCCGCGGGGCGAGCGACGCGCGGCTCGGCGAG
>DATAIN010000510.1:0-3045 GCA_036262635.1 Gemmatimonadaceae bacterium
GCAACGAACCCCGCCGTGCCGGCGAACATGATCGGAACGTTGGCGAGAGCGCCCAGAGATTCGATCGCGAGTCCCGCGGCGGCCACGATCCAGAGCGCTCTCACGAGCGGCACCACCCGGAGGGGATGCTTCACGCCGCGCCGGTCCGGAAGCAGGAGCGTGGCGACGGTGTAGCCGACGAGAAACATGACCCAACCCCAGAGCGCGACATCGATCGCCGCCGGAAGGTCGTGCACCGGGTCCACGTAAGGCACCAGGCTCGAGCCGTCGGGACGGTACGCGGCGTTGACGATGCCGGCAAGCGGCGGTAGAGCGTAATAGGTCGCGTGCACGATCCCGAGGATGGCGACCGTCGGCAGCGGTCGCTGCTGCGAACGCGGCCGCGACGCATAGAGCGCCGTCGGCAGGAGATACAGCATCCACAACACCCCAGCCCGGAAACGCACCGCTTCCGGAATGGGCGACTCGAGGCGAAGCAGCACCAGCGCGAGCAGCAAGCCGAGGCCGAGCACGATCATCGGCGTGGACGGCGAAGCCGCGGCCGGTGCGCGAGCGGCCGAGGCGGGCGCCAGCGCCGGGTTCCGAGCGACCGTCAAGGCGACACTCCGATCGCCTTGAGCGACCGGCCCGTTCCGCTGGCGACCGTCCCGTACAAATGGACCATTTCCTCGGCGACGTCGGCCATGCGGCGGGGCGCCCGCACGCCACGCGTCACCCGGGCGCGGAGCGCCGCGTCCGTGGAAAACTGCTCGATAGCCGCCGCCCACGCCGCGACGTCACCGGGCGGAACCAACATCCCATCGACGCCGTGGCGCACTCGCTCGGCGATCCCGCCGAGATCGGAGCCGATGACTGGAGCGCCCGCCGCGAAGGCTTCGAGCGCGGTCAGCGGTCCCGTCTCGAGCCAGAGCGAGGGGATCAGGACGGCGTCCGCCTGCGCCATGCGCTCGCGAATCCCGGCCGGCTCCAGTGCGTCGTGGAAGGCGATGCGAGAGTCCGCGCTTGCTCGCGCTTCCAGGTCTCGACGATGCGACCGCTCGGCATCGCCCTGGACAGCGCCGTAGACGTCGAGCGCGACCGAGAGGTGCGGGACGGCCATGACTGCGTCAACCGCCACCTGAATGCCCTTGACCGGCGCGTATCGCGCCGGCAGGAGGAGGCGGACCGCGGCGGACGGTGGGCGCTCGCGGCGCACGGTGTGAACGTCGGCTCCGATGCCCTGAGGCGAGAGGATCAGCCGCGCGCGGTCGAGGCCGAGCCGCACGAGCAGGCCGATCACCCACTCCGACGGAGCGACGACGGCGTCGGCCGCCCGGAGGTGTTGCATGACGCGCGCATGCCTGCGCTCCATGAGATGCGTGGCACGAAGCGCGGTCGCGAGACCACCCGCTCGCGGCGCCAGGCGGCCGACGAGGCCCCCCACCGCCGTCGGAAGCGCGCCGAGGACGCCGGCCGCGAGCGCGGGTGCGCCGTGTGACCGGAGCATGCTGCGCGCGCAGCGGGAAACGAGCAGCGCACCGTCGCAGACTGTCGTGCCGTCACGCATCAACGTTCCGATCGGACAGGTGACGCTCGGCGTATGGTACGTGACGACCACGCGCGCCCCGTGGCGTCGCGCGATATCGCCCGCCTCGAGCGGCACCCCGCGCGTATAGGCGTGGAGGTGGGCGACGTCGGGTTTCTCACGCGCGAAGAGGCGATGGAGCGCGTCGACGGCGATCCGGTTCGGGGCGGCGTCATGGACCTCGCCGGCGTCCTCGAGCGGGCCGAGCGCGTACCGGACCACCCGGGTGCCGTCATGCTCGTATTCGGCATCCGCGTTCCCGGGAGCGGCAACGACGGAATCGATGCCACGCACGGCCAGCTCGCGGACGAGCTCCGAAACGTAGACCTCGGTTCCGCCGACGGCATCGGGGAAGTACGTGTATGCCAGGTGAAGGACGCGCATATCGCCAGCCCCGCCCGATGTCACGGTCAGGGCACTCGCCGTTGCGCGGCGTCAGGCCGCCGACGTGTCCGTATACGTGTGCTCGGCTCGGAGGGGCACGCGCGGGCGGACCTCGGCCGCGCGGCGTGCCAGCTCCACCTCGACGCGGGCGGGAAGAATGCGATCGAAGGCGCGCGACACCCAGGCCTCCTGCTCGGCCTCGGTCTTCTGGCTTCCCCACAGGGCGACGAGCTGCTGCTCCATCACCGTGCGAAGCTCACCGGCAAGCACGTGGAGGTGGGCGAGAGGATCCTCTGCCGTTCGCGCGTCCTCCCACAACGTGACGGCGCCGATTCGATCCCCTCCTCTGAAGAGCGGGAGCTTGATCTCCCACCACGCCGGGTCGTGCGCGCCCGCGCGGGACCAGATCCAGATCGGAACGTCGTCGTCGATCCGCCGGCCGCCGCTCAGCGGCTCGGCGGCGCCGCCGAGAAAGCTCGGACGGAGCCGAACCTCGACGCGTGCCACGTGGTCAGCCTCGAAGGCGTCGGCCAACGCGCGGAAGAAGTCGGCGATGGTCTCGCCCTTTTCGAGCGCGGGGAGGCGTTCTCGCATCCGCACGCTTCGCGCAATGGCGTTACGCCGGTGCATGCCGCGCCGAAGGAGACGCGCGAGCTCCTCGAACTCCATGTAGCGGAGCTGCTGGATCACGAGCCCGACCCCGAGGCCGACGAGCACGAGCACGACCGCGACGTACCCGGAATCGTTGACGAGCAGCATCCCGCCCAGGGCAAGGATCGCACAGCCGGCGTAGAGCAGGAGCGCGACACGCCGAGGCGAGTGGCCCAGCGCGAGCAGCCGGTGGTGGATATGTCCTCGGTCCGCCAGGAAGATCGGCTGGCCCCGCAGGAAGCGGCGCACGATCGCGAGCGTAGTGTCCACGACTGGCAGGCCGAGCGAGACGAGAGGTATGGCGAGCGCCACCACCGTCGACCCCTTTTGCGAGCTTATCGCACCGATTCCCGCCAGCATGAAGCCGAGGAAGAGCGATCCGGAATCGCCGAGGAAGATCGTCGCCGGGTGGAAGTTGTAGCGCAGGAATCCCAGCGTCGCGCCTG
>DATAIN010000511.1:0-8110 GCA_036262635.1 Gemmatimonadaceae bacterium
GCGGAGTGGTACGTCGTCGCGTGACTGCCGACCATCGTGTCGTAGAGCAAGTATAGCTGAACACGACGGGGGCCACGATCGAGGTGGGCTGAGATCGGCGTCGCGATGGCTCTCGGCGGATGTAACAGGAGCCGTGGAGCAGTTGTGTTAGAAATCAAGCGGTGGTGGGCGTTGGTGCCTGCCACCGCGTGTTGGTTTTCAGCATGGCATTGAGCACGACGAGCAGTTTCCGCATGCAGGCGACGATGGCGACCTTCTTCGGCTTGTGCGCGGCCAGGAGGCGCGTATACCAGCCGCGGACGACGGGATTGAACCGGATGGCGGCCAGCGTGGCCATGTAGAGCACCGCGCGCACGCGGGCGCGGCCGCCGCCGATGTGGCGCCGCCCGCGCCACATTCCGCTCTCGCGGTTCAGCGGCGCCAAGCCCCCCAGCTTGGCGATCTCGGCGCTCGAGACGGTGCCGAGTTCCGGCAGCCAGCCGAGGAGGGTCCTGGCCGTCTGGGGCCCGATGCCCGGGACGCTCTGCAGCAGATCGTCCTGCGCTCGCCACACGGGACTCGCGCGCAGGAGGTCATCGAGATCGGCGTCGAGGAGACGCAGCTCGCGCTCGAGGAACTCGATGTGCTTGGTGAGCTGCCGGCGCAGCGGCTGGCGCGTGGGCCGGCCGAGCGCCTGGAGGAGGCGCGTCTTCTCGGCGCCGAGCATCTGCTGCACCTGCTGCTGGCGCGCGAGGACATCGCGCAGCGCCCCCTGCGCCTCGCTCGGGAGCGGGCGTTGCGCCGGCTGGACGCGCGCGCCGAAGGCGGCGAGGACGTGCGCGTCGAGCGCGTCGGTCTTCGCCAGCTGGCCGGTCGCCTTCGCGAAGTCGCGCACCTGGCGCGGATTGACCACGACGACGGGCAGCCCGGCGCTGCCGAGCGCGGCGACGAGGCGGCGCTCATAGCCGCCCGTCGCCTCGACGACGAGGAGCGTCACGGGCGAGCCGGCCAGCGCGGCGACGAGCGCCTCGTGGCCCGCGGCCGTATTGGGATAACTCGTCGTCTCGGTGACGCCCTCGCACGCCACCACCAGCTCCGCCTTCGCCACGTCGATGCCGAAATAGCCACTCATCGGACCGGTCCTCCGCCTAACGGGGGATGCCACCGTCAGTGCCTCTGCGCGCGCTCGGTCTTGTATGCGAGGTCGCTCCGGGAGTGCCTCGGGCAGTTGTTCGAGCTCTGGCAGCAGGCGTGAACGAGGGGGCCTCTGGCTCCACGGCGAGCTCTGGGCTCCGGGCAGGATCGAGGTCCCACCTCGCCCACCAGTCTGCGACTTCCTTTGCATGAGTGGTAGATACAAGGGCAGGGAGGGGTCTGACGAGCAGCAGCTCCCCCAGCCCCTCCCCCCCCTCCATGGCTCCTGTTACAACAAGCCGAGGCTCCGAAGAGCCTGGGGGCGCGCCGGGTGAGACCATCTCACCTCGCGCGCGTCACCTCCCCTCGAGATCCCGTTCCCCCATCACGTGGCGGTGCGCGCGTCCCTGACCGGGATGCAGCGTCGCTTCCTGGAATCGCTGGCCCTTCATCCGAAGCTCGACGATCAGCGCCTCGAGCTCGATGGGCGACAGCTCGCGCGCGACGAGCGGGATCAGGCCCTTGAGCAGCGTCACGCGCTCGGGCAGGGAGAGCGACTCGGCCTCACTGACGAGGCGTCGCAGCGCCGGGTGGTTCAGGTCGTTCGTCTCGGGGCTGGTCGTCATCCGGCGCTCCTTGCATGCTCGTGTCTCGACCACCGGCGGGCCGCCGGCGATAATGCAATGATACCGCGCGGCCGGGGTTCGCGGCCAGTCGTCCGGAGCCCGTCACGACGAAAGGAGGGACCATGAAGATCGGCATCATCGGCGCGGGCCACATCGGCGGCACGCTCGCGCGCCGGCTCACCGCGCTCGGTCACGACGTCGCCGTCGCGAACTCGCGCGGACCGCAGACTCTCGCCGACCTCGTGGCGGAGACGGGGGCAAAGGCGGTGACCGTGGAGGAAGCGGCGCGCGGCAGGGACGTCGTGATCGTCACGATCCCCCAGAAGAACATCCCGCAGCTGCCGAAGGGATTGTTCGCCGGCGCCGACGCGACGGTCGTCGTCGACACCGGCAACTACTATCCGCGCAACCGCGACGGCCGCATCGACGCGATCGAGGCGGGAATGACCGAGAGTCGCTGGGTCTCCCAGCAGCTCGGCCGCCCGGTCGTGAAGGCGTTCAACAGCATCTACGCGAAGCATCTGCTCGAGCGCGGAAAGCCACGCGGCACCCCGGGCCGGATCGCGCTCCCCGTCGCGGGCGACGACCCGGCGCAGAAGGAGGTCGTGATCCGGCTCCTCGATGAGCTCGGGTTCGACGGCGTCGACGCGGGCACGCTCGACGAGTCGTGGCGCCAGCAGCCGCAGACTCCGGTGTACGGCGCCGATCTCGACGCGGCGGGAGTGAAGCGCGCGTTGCGCGCGGCGAGCCCGGAGCGTCCCGGGAACTTCCGCGCCTGAGCCGGCACGAACGCGGAGTTCGCCCGACTGACGCGAAGCATGCCCGCGAGCCATCGATCAGGGGCTACCTCGACCGGCGGAGGAATCTCCCATGATCGCGCAGACGACTCGCTACGGCATCGGCACGACCGTGTCCCTCGACTACGAGCGCGCAGTCGCGCGCACGAAGGAGGCGCTCGCCACGGAGGGCTTCGGAGTGCTCTCCGAGATCGACGTCGCGGCGACGCTGAAGAAGAAGCTCGATGTGCGCTTCCGCCCCTACGTCATCCTCGGCGCCTGCAATCCGCCGCTGGCGCTCCGCGCGCTCACCGCCGAGCGCGACATCGGCCTGCTCCTTCCGTGCAACGTGGTGGTCTACGCCGACGACGTTCCGGGGCGCAGCGTCGTCGCGGCGATGGATCCGGTGGAGGCGCTGCAGCTCACCGGGAACGAGGAGATCCGCCCCCTGGCCGAGGACGTGAAGGCGCGGTTGACGCGGGTGCTCGAGGCCGTGGAGCGCGGCGAGCGCTGAGCCGCACGGCGCTCGTCAGGAGGCGAGCACCTTCCGCCGCGCCTTGTGCTCGGCCTCGAGACGCGCGCACATGATGTCGCAGAGCTGGAAGACGCTCCGGTCGGCGAGGCGATAGCGGACGAAGAGTCCCTCCTTGCGCCGCGCCACGAAGCCGAGGCCGTGCAGGAGCTGCAGGTGCTTCGAGACGTTGGCCTGGCCGAGCCCCGTCTCCTCGACCAGCTCGGAGACCGTGCGCTCCCCGGCGCGGAGGCAGTTGAGGATCTGCAGCCGCGCCGGTTCGGCGAGCGCCTTGAAGCGGTCGGCGATGAGCGCGAGTATCTCCGGGGTCAGCGTCGTCTTGCTCATGGACGGGTAGTGACCGGTTTCCGCACGGTCGGCGCGAACCGCACCAGCGCGAGGAGCAGCGCGGCGAGGACGATCGCGACGGCGAGCGGGGGCAGGTGCAGCACGGAGGCGAGGGTGATCCTGCCGAAGTCGAGCGGCTTGATGAGCGAGCTCTGGATGAGCGTGTACACGAGCGTGAAAACCGTCGCCCCCGTGATCCCGCCGAGCAGTGCAAGAAGCGCGTCACGGCGGCCCTCGCCGATCCCGACGACGCAGGTGCCCGGGCAGTAGCCGGCGATGGCGAAGCCGGCGCCGAAGACGAGTCCACCGACGATCACCCCGACGAGGTACGTGGGCTTGATGTCGAAGTGCATCGGGATCCAGAGGCTGAGCAGGTACACGACGACTGCGCCGACGGCGATGGTCGTCGCCATGAACTTGATGATCGAGAGATTCTCGAGACGCAGGCTGGCGAGGATCATTCGCGGGCTCGAGGCGCCGACGCGCTGGATGAGCGCGCCCATGGCGATGCCGACGAGCAGGCCGTAGATGAGCGACATCTCAGTGTCCTCCCTTGATGAGCCGGGCCGTGAGCATCCCGCTGGCGAACACCGCGGCGCCGAAGAGCAGGCTGCTCACCGCGAGCTGCGTGATGCCGGAGATGATGTGGCCACTGGTACATCCGCCGGCGAGCCGCGCGCCGAACAGGATGAGGAAGCCGCCGGCGAAGGCGTCGAGGTAGCGGCGGCGGGTGGTCGTCTCGCGCGCGTGCACCGTCTCGATCGCCGGGGCGCGCCCGCGTCCCAGCCGCGCGGCGAGGAAGCCGCCGACGAGCAGCCCGACGACGAGCATCGTCTCCGGGGTGACGAGGCTGCCCATCTTCACGAGGTACGGGTTGGCCGCGGCATAGCCGGGGGCGACGCGGCGGAGCACGGCACCGACGAAGCGCGGGTAGGTGCCCGAGACGCCGATCGGCCCGTAGAGCGCGATCGCCGCCGCGGCGAGCAGGCCGAAGAGGATGCCGAGGGTGGCCCACGGCGCGGGGCGCGCCAGCGGGCGCGCGACGGGAACGGGAGTGGAAAGCGGAACACCGGTCATGCGGTCCTCCGGGTCTCGTGGTGAATCCGGCGCGAGCGCCGTCTTGCGGAATGAGTATATAATTGTATGGTAATACAGTATTGGCAAGCCCTGACCCGCGCCGCCATCGGAGAAACCATGTCACGGCTCATCGCCGCCCTCGTCTGCGGCCCGCTCCTTCTCACCGCCTGTCGCGACCGCGCGGAGGTACCCGCCACCGCGACCCGCAGCCGCGCGGACACCCCACACCCCACACCCTTCGACCCTGCTCGCTGGCAACCCCCGCCCGACTCCGCGATCCCGGACGACTCGCTCGGCGCATCCATCCGCCGCGGGCTCGCGCTCGTGACGCATACCGCCGACAGCCTGCCACGCTACGCGCCCGGGAAGATCAACTGCTCGAACTGCCACCTCGGCGCCGGCCGCAACGTCGACGCGGCCCCCCTCGCCGGTGCGCAGGCGCGCTTTCCGAAGTACATGGACCGCACCGGCGCGGTGATCGGACTGGCCGATCGGGTGAACTACTGCTTCACCCGCAGCCTCGCCGGCAGCAGGATTCCCGTCGAGAGTCGGGAGATGCAGGACATCCTCGCCTACATCGCGTGGCTCTCGACCGGCGTGCCCGTCGGCGAAGGGAAGAAGCTGCCCGGGGCGGAGGGGCTGCACGCGATCCCGACCCTCGCCGGCGACACGACGCGAGGCGCGGAGGTCTTCCGGACGACGTGCACCGCCTGTCATGGTATGGACGGCCAGGGCAATCCCGGCTTCCCCGCGCTCTGGGGACCACGCTCCTTCAGCGTCGGCGCCTCGATGGCGCGCCGCGGCAAGGCGGCTTCCTTCATCTGGCACAACATGCCCTTCGGCCAGGGAAAGTCTCTCACCCAGCAGCAGGCGTACGACGTCGCCGCGTACATCGACTCGCGTCCACGCCCCGACTCGCCGGGCAAGGAGCGCGACTGGCCCGCGGGCGGTGCGCCCGCCGACGTCCCGTACGCGACGACCGGCCACGTCGCCTACCTCCCGCCGCCGCTGATCACGCGAAAGAATCCGCGCGAGGCGATCG
Source organism: Gemmatimonadaceae bacterium (assembly GCA_036262635.1). GTDB lineage: Bacteria > Gemmatimonadota > Gemmatimonadetes > Gemmatimonadales > Gemmatimonadaceae > JABFXC01. The sequence goes on from DATAIN010000511.1 coordinate 5,494, forward strand.
TCGAGCGGCCGGCACCGCTGCGCGCCAATGGAGGACAGTGAGGCGCCGATGAGCGACGAACGACCGATCGATCCATCGCGCCGCGCACTGCTCGGCGGCGCCGCGGCGATGGCGGCTGGTGCGCTCCTGAAGCAGGTGCCCGTGCCCGCGCAGTCGCCAGCGCCGGCCCCGGGGCAGCCGACGCTCGCCGTCCCCGACGATCCGACCGCCGCGCCCGGACCGGGGACCACCGCGATCAGCGTCCGCTCGCCCTTCGAGACGCCGGCGCGCACGCCCACCGGTGTCGTCACCGGCTCCGCGTTCTCGCCGATCCACCAGCTCACCGGGACGATCACGCCCAGCGATCTGATGTTCGAGCGGCATCACGCCGGCGTCGCGGTGATCGATCCCGCCAAGTACGAGCTGCTCGTGCACGGCTTCACCGAGCGCGCGATGGTCTTCACCCTCGACGACCTGAAGCGCTTCCCGAGCGTCTCGCGCGTGCACTTCCTCGAGTGCTCGGGGAACGGGCGCGTCGGCTATCGCGATCCGAAGGCGGAGCTCTCGCCGCAGATGGTGGACGGGCTGACGAGCAATGGCGAGTGGACCGGCGTTCCGCTCGCGACGCTCTTCCGCGAGGTCGGCGTGCGCGACCGCGCGAGCTGGTTCCTCGCCGAGGGCGGCGACGCGGCGAAGCTCTCGCGCAGCATCCCGATCGCGAAGGGGTGGGACGACGCGCTCGTGGTCTACGCGTTCAACGGCGAGCCGCTGCGGCCGGCGAACGGCTATCCCGTGCGGCTCTTCCTCCCGGGCTACGAAGCGAACACCTGCGTGAAGTGGCTGCGTCGCATCGAGCTGATCGACCAGCCGAACATGTCGCGCGACGAGACCTCGAAGTACACCGATCCGCTGCCTGACGGTACGGCCCGACAGTTCAGCTTCGTGATGGACGCGAAGTCCACGATCACCGAGCCCGCGTTCCCGGCGCGGATCCCGCGCGCCGGATGGGTGCAGATCTCCGGGATCGCATGGAGCGGACGCGGTCGCATCGCGCGCGTCGACGTCAGCACCGACGGCGGGAAGAGCTGGAGCGCCGCCGAGCTCCAGGCGCCGGTGCTGGCGATGGCGCACACGCGCTTCCGCATGATGTGGGAATGGGACGGCCGCGCCGCGACGCTGATGAGCCGCGCCGTGGACGAGACGGGCTACGTGCAACCGACGCTCGCCGCCTTCCAGGCGGGGCGCGGCAGGGGCACCGACTTCCACTTCAACCACATCCGCGCCTGGTCGGTGCAGCCGGACGGCCGTGTGTTCTACGGAGCCGGCGCATGAGCATGTGCCACGGTGCGCGCGCGGCGATCGCGCTGCTCTGCGTCGCCGTCGTCGCGGGATGCGGCGATCGCGGCGGCGCGAACAATAGCGGCGACGCGGCGCTTCCCGCCGACGTGAAGCCCGCGCCCCGCGCACCGGAGCGCTTCGGCTCGATCGGGCGCGTGGCGACGCCGGCCGAGGTCGCGGCGTGGGACATCGACGTCAATCCGGAGGGGAAGGGGCTCCCTCCCGGGCGCGGCACCTACGCCGCGGGCGCCGCGGTGTTCGCGCAGAAGTGCGCCTCCTGTCACGGGCCGAAGGGAGAGGGGATCGCCCCCAATCCGCGGCTCGTCGGGCGCGATCCGCGCGAAGGCTTTCCCTTCGGGCAGGATCTCAAGTACGTGAAGACGGTGGGCAACTACTGGCCGTACGCGACGACGCTCTACGACTACATCCACCGCGCGATGCCGCTCAGCGCTCCCGGCTCGCTCCGCCCCGACGAGATCTACAGCGTGGTCGATTTCCTCCTCGCCGAGAACGAGATCATCGACCGCTCGGCGGTGATGGACGCGAAGACGCTGCCGGCGGTGCGCATGCCGGCGCGCGAGCACTTCGTGGTGGACGACCGCCGCGGGGGCGCCGCGTTCCGTTAGGCAGCCGCCTCAGGGCTCCGTGCTGTCGGCCGGCTCGGGGCGGATGACGAGCGCATTGAGCATCGTCTCCGACATCGGCAGGGTGACGCGGAGGATGTCGCCCTTGTGCAGCGCGACGAGAGGGCTCCGGACCACCCGTCCCGTCTGACGCACGCGCGCGAGCATGCTCAGCGTGCCGCTCCCGCTCACGCTGCGCAGGTCGAAGGAGAGCGTGTCGGTGTGATTGCCGTAGACGCTGCCGACGCGCGCCTGCTCGCTCACCGATCCGACCACGAACAGGTCCGCCTGGTTCAGCGACTCGTTGCGGAAGATGATGAGGATCTCCGCGGCGCCTCCTGCCCCGGCCGTGCGCGGCGGGCCGCAGGCGATCGCGGAGAGCGCGAGGATGGCGAGCGGCCAGAGACGGCGACGGTGACGCGGCATCGAACCCTCCTCGTGGCGAGTGCATCGCGCGAATGGCGCGCTGACATGCGCCGTCGCGGACGACTATAATTGTCGCGCGGCGACCCGCAAGCGTCGCCTCGTTCGTTCACTCGCCTCTCATGCCGCAGTTTCCCGCGATCGTCCTCGCCATCGCCTTCGCAGCGGTCGTCGTCGCGGTGACGGCGATCGCGCGGCGGCTGCCCGTGCCGACGCCGATCCTGCAGGTGCTGGCGGGGTTCGCGGTCGGACTC
>DATAIN010000512.1:0-6240 GCA_036262635.1 Gemmatimonadaceae bacterium
CTCCCCGCCTCGGCGTACAAGAACGTGGTTGTAGTTACCCTATCGAAGCCCCACGCAGTTGCCGAGCGCACTCGCAGATGGCGACGGAACGACGGGCGACCCGAGGCGGGGCGGTAGTCCACTATAATGGACGCTCGTCCAAAGTCTTGGACCAACTCGCGGCGCATCCAGCTTCGCATGCTACCGCCTCACCACCTCGGCGACCCAGATGTCGCTCTCCCGCGCCTCGACCGTGAAATAGAACCGCCTCCCATCGCTCGCGAACTCGAACCGGTTCGACGCGCGCGCCGGATCGTCGAAGCGCGCGAGGAGCCGCGGCCGCCCGCCGCTCGCCGGGATCGACCAGAACGATGCTCGCCCGCGCGGATCATGGCTCTTGAAGTAGACCTCGCGCCCGTCGGCCGAGAATATCGCCAGCTCGGCGGACGGTCCGCCCGAGTCGGGCACGTAGACCTCGCGCGGCGCGCCCGAATCGGCGGACACCACGCCGATGTGCCCGTCCGCCGGTGAGACGTACGCGATCGTGCGGCCGTCGGGGGACCACTCCGGACGCCAGCCGCGTCCACCGGTGAATCGCGGCACGCCCCAGCGGCCGCCCGCGTCGCGCCGCACGACGAGCACCTTCGTCGCCGCGATGTCGAAGAACGTCAGCGCGCTCCCGTCGGGCGACCAGTTGGCCATCGACCCCTGACCCGGCGGACGCGTGAGCTGCCGCGCTGCGCTCCCGCCTAACGGCATGACAAACAGGCTCCGCGCCCCGCCCTCGAAGGTGTGATACGCGAGCTCCCGCCCGTCGGGCGAGAGCGCGCCGCGGAACTCGTCCGCGGAGCCGTGCGTCAGCCGCTCCGGCTCGCCCCCCGCGAAGGGTACTCTGATGGGTATTCTATAGACGTCGGAGCTCCCGCCGAGGTCCGAGTCGTAGACCAGCCACCGCCCGTCGCGCGAGACGCGCACCCCTTCGACGGTCTGGTTGTCGGTGGTGATCTGCACCGCCGCCGATGCGGTCGCCGGCGCCGAGCCGCGCGCCGGGATCGGCATCGCCCAGACGTTGGCGCTGCTCGCGTACACCGCGTACACGACGCGCGCGCCGTCGCGCGAGAGATCGATCGACTGCGCCTCCATCCCCGTCGTGACGCGCACCGGCTTCCGGTCGCGCGGCGCACGCGGCGAGACGTCGAGCGCGTACACGTCGCGCGGACCTTCGCGGTTCGACACGAAGTACAGCGTGCGCGCGTCCCGCGACCAGGCGGGGCTCTGATGCAGCGAGCCGCCGTCGGTGACGCTCTCCGCGCTCCCGCCTAACGCGGACACGAGCACGATGCTGCTCGGCGCCAGGTTCCCGAACATCGGGCCCGCTCCCGCTGTCGCTCCGACGGTCACGTAGAATCCGTTGCCGGAGACGCAGGCGATGCGCGCGCCGTCGGGCGACCAGGCGCAGGAGTGCAGGTCGCGACTCGTGGCGATCAGGCGGGCCCGCCCCATGCCCGACGCGCGCGCGAGGAGCGAGTCCCCGCGCACGTACGCGATCTCGCGGCCGTCGGGGGACCATGCCGCCGACGTGACGATCGCGCTCGCTCGCGCCGCGACCTCCTCGCGCGCGGGCGCTCCACCTGTCGCCGCGGCGCTGAAGACGCCACCGCGCGCGAGGAACAGCACGCGCGTGCCGTCGGGCGACCAGCGCGGGAACCATTCATTCCCCGTCGAATCGGTGGTGAGCCGTATCGCCGCGCCGCCGGAGGTTGGACGGACGAAGATGTGCATCTGCTGCGAGCGCCCCGCGGCGTAGGCGACGCGCCTGCCGTCGGGCGAGATCGACGGCTGGACCTCGAGCCCCGGCTCCGAGGTGAGCCTGACGGCGCGGCCGATCGTGAGCGCGGCAGCCGCGGCGCGATCGCCGCGTTCCCGCGCGCGGACCAGTGCCACCGCGCCTGACGTGACGACGGCCGCGGCGCCGAGCAGCGCCAGCACGCGCCGGCGCCGACGCCGACGCCGCGGAGGCTCGGGGACCGCGATCGAGTCGAGCGCCGCGAGCAGCTCGTCCGCGCTCTGCCAGCGATCGGCCGGATCCTCCTCCAGGCACTTCGCGATGATCCCGCCGAGCGCCGGCGGCGCGGGGGCGCCGGGCGAAGGCGGACGCCCGACGAGCAGCTCGTACGCGAGGGCGCCTGACGCCCAGATGTCCGCGCGGTGGTCCACGCGCGCGTCGGGCACCCTCTGCTCCGGCGCCATGTACGTCGGCGTCCCCGCCGTCGTGCCATCGACCGCGCTCGCCGCGCGCGCGATCCCGAAGTCGGTGATCAGCGCGTGGCCGCCGGAGAGCATCACGTTGTCGGGCTTGATGTCGAGGTGGACGATCCCCTGCCCGTGCGCGTACGCGAGCGCCTCGCACAGATCGCGGAGGATGCGGACGACCTCCGCCGCCGGCAGCGGCCCGTCGCGCTCGAGCAGCGTGCGCAGCGACTGCCCCGCCTCGTAGGGCATCACGTAGTACAGCAGCGATTCGCCCTGCCCCGCCGCGACCTCCCCCGAGTCGTAGAGCGGGACGATGAGCGGATGACGCAATCGCGCCGCGATCTCGATCTCGCGCAGGAAGCGCTCGCGCCCGATCGCCGCGGCGAGCTCGGGACGCACGACCTTGATCGCGACGTCGCGCCCGTGCTTCAGGTCGTGCGCGAGCCAGACGATCGCCATCCCGCCGCGCCCGGCCTCACGCACGATCCGATAGCGGCCGGCGATCGTCTCGGGCAGCGGCGTCTCCTCGGCGAGCACCGATGCAAACCGCTCGGCCGCCGGCGCATCGAGCAGCGGATAGTCACGCTCGCACTCGGCGACGAGACGCTCCAGCTCCGCGCGGCGAGCCGTGTCGCCCCCGGTCAGCTCCGCGATCAGCGCGCCCCGCCGCGCCCGCGGCGCGTCGAGCACCGCGTCGACGAGCGGCTCGAGCCGCCGCCAGTCCTCGCGCGAGATGATCGGATCGCTCACGACTCGAGCGCGCGCCGGAGCAGCATCCGCGCCTTGACCCAGTCGCGCTGGTCGGTGCGCACCGTGACGCCTAACGCGTCGGCGATCTCATCCTCGCGCAGCCCGCCGAAGAAGCGGCACTCGACGACGCGCGCCAGCCTCGGCTCCACCTCGGCGAGCCGCGTCAGCGCCTCGTCGAGCTGGAGCAGCACCTCGGCCTGGTCCGCCACGGCGATGTGCTCCTCGTCGAAGGTGACTCGGCTGCGCTCACCGTCGCGCTTGAGACGGCCCCGCGCCCGCGCGCGATCGACCAGCACATGCCGCATGGCGAGCGAGGCGAGCGCGAGGAAGTGCGCGCGGTCGGGAGTCTCGCCGGAGGCGCGCGCGGCGACCTTGAGGTACGCCTCGTGGACGAGCTCCGTCGTCTGCAGCGTCCCCCCGCTCGGCCGCCGCCCGAGCTGCCGGTGCGCGATGAGGCGAAGCTCCTCGTAGAGCTGCGGGACGAGTCGCTCGAGCGACGCGCGGCTCCCGCCGCGCAGCGCGCCGAGCATCGCCGAGGGATCGAGCGATCGGCTCATCCGGCGCGGCGATGTCGGGTTCCGGCGCGAGACGACGTGATACCGGGTGAGGCCCCTGAATCACTCATGCCGCAGCCAACATACGCCATCCCCCCGGAGGTCACCATGTCACGTCGCCTGAGTCTCGCCCTCTTCGCGCTGTCCGGGCTCGCCGCCTGTACCGACGCGAGTAGTTTCCCGACCGCGGTCGACCCCGCGCCCTCGGTCGCGACGATCGACGCCGGCGTCGCCGCCGCCGACCGCGTCACCGCCGCCGCGCTCTGGAACCAGCGCACGCGCGCGGTCATCGGCCGCCGCGGCGGGAGCTCGAACTTCGCGGCGCGCACCTTCGCGCTGGTGAGCGTCGCCCAGTACGATGCCGTCATCGCCGCCGAGGAGGCGAAGGATGGCGGAGTGCATCCCTCGGAAGCGGCAGCGTCGGCGGCCGCGTCGGCCGCGGTGCTCGCGGGACTCTACGCGCCGGAGAAGGATCTGGCCGAGCAGCAGCTCGCGTCGGACCAGGAATACTTCGCGACCCTTCCCTCGGAGCGCGACGCGGACTGGGATGCCGGCGTCGCGGTGGGTCGCGCCGTCGCCGCGGCGGTGCTCGCGTACGCCGCGACCGACGGGAGCAGGACGCCCTGGGACGGCACGCGCGGTCCCGGCGGCTGGATCCCGATCACGCTCCCCCCGCAGGACGCGATGTGGGGGAAGGTGCGCCCATGGCTCATGACGTCGGGCGACCAGTTCCATCCCGTGGACCCGCCGGCGATCGGGTCGCCCGAATACCTGACGGATCTCGCCGAGGTGCGGAGCTTCTCCGACAATCGTACGCCCGAGCAGCTCGCGATCGCGCGCTACTGGGCGTCAGGCTACGGCTTCGGCGGCCCGGCGGGGTACTTCGGCACGCTCGCGACGCAGCTCGGCACGCAGCAGCACATGGACGAGCGCCGGATGTCGCGCCTGCTCGCGGTGATGCACATGGCGATCATGGACGCGTCGATCGGCTGCTACCAGGCGAAGTACGAGTACTGGTACATCCGGCCGTATCAGGCGGACGCGGGGATCACGGTCGCGTCGGGGGTGAGCCGGCCGAACTTCCCGAGCTATCCGTCGGCGCACTCGTGTCTGTCGTCGGCGGCGGCGGGAGTGCTCGCGAGTTACTTCCCCGCGGAGAAGGAAACGCTGGACGCGCTGGTGGAGGAGGCGGGGATGTCGCGGATCTACGCGGGGCTGCACTTCAGGTTCGACGTGACGGCGGGGCAACGACTGGGGTATGGGGTGGCGGAGATGGCGGTGAGGGAGGCGCCGGAGGGGCACCGGGCAATCCCGATCGAGTGAGGAGTGTGGGCCTTCTCAAACAGCAGGGCTTCAATGGGGTAACTGCACCTGCGCTTCGGTACGCCGAGCCGGGGAGGTTTGGGAGGACTGCCAGAGGCAATAGCTCCTGACCTCCCCAACCTCCCCGGCTCGGGCACTCCTTGATGCAGTTGCAGTTACCTCATGAAGCCCCTGCTGTTGAGAAGGTGGAACTCACAACGGCTCCGTCCCTTCTTCGAGAATTCGGAGATAGCCCGGGTAGCCGAACATCCTGTTCCGCCGCCGGCCGGTGAGCTCGCGCGCCAGCTTCAGCTCTGTCAGCAGCTCGAGGGATTTCGTGACCGCCGGAACGGACATGCCCGTCGCCGCGGCGATCTGCGCGATCGATCCCACCGGTCGTGCGCGGAGCGCACCATGTACTCGGAGCGCCGAGCCGGCTCCGCGTCCGAGCGACTGGATGCGATCGTGGTCGCGCTGAAACAGCTTGACGAGTCGCTGCGCTGTGCTCACCGCGCCACCCGCCGTCTCGATCACGCCATCGGCGAAGAATCCGACCCACCCCTCCCAGTCGCCGCGAGTGCGCACGCGGTCGAGCCATGCATAGTACGCGTCGCGGTTCTTCTTGAGGTACAGGCTGAGATACAGCAGCGGCTCGCCCAGTACTCCTTCGACGCAGAGCAGGAGAGTCACCATGAGCCGGCCGAGGCGTCCATTCCCATCGAGGAAGGGATGGATCGTTTCGAACTGGACGTGGGCGAGCGCCGCCTTGAGGAGGGGCGACGTTCGTTCCGGTTGGTCGTGAAGCCATTTCTCGAGCGCCCCCATGCACTCCGCTACGTACTGCGGTGGCGGCGGCACGAACGCGGCATTGCCCGGACGGGTGCCGCCGATCCAGTTCTGCGAGGCGCGAAAGTCACCCGGCTGCTTTGCGCGCCCCCTCCCCTTCGAGAGAAGGACGCCGTGGATCTCGCGGAAGAGGCGGTTCGACAGCGGGAATCCGCCTCGTATCCGCTTCAGCCCATGCTCCAGCGCGGCGACGTAGTTCGACACTTCGACGACATCGTCCATCGGAACACCCGGCGCATCGGTCGCCTCGAAGAGAAGCAGCTCGGAGAGCGAGGACCGGGTGCCCTCGATCTGAGAGGAGAGAACAGCCTCCTTCCTGACGCAGGTGTAGAGGAAGAGATGCGTATCAGGAAGCAGCGTCGTAACGCTGTCGAGGCGGCCCAGGGCAAGGAGCGCGGCATCGAGCTTGTCGCGGAGGGCAGCATCGACGTGCAGCGGCGGGTCGGGGGGGAGCGGCGCCGGGATGAATGCCCGGACACGCTCGCCTCCGGCGACCGACGTCGTCTCGTATCGGCCTGTCGCGCCACGCGTGGTGAGAGTCACCAGGTTGCTGACG
>DATAIN010000513.1:0-11170 GCA_036262635.1 Gemmatimonadaceae bacterium
CCTCATTCCGCTCCTCATTCCGCCCCCTCGCCCTACCCTGAACCCGACTCCGGTGAACAGTCTGCGTACTCTCCTCGCCGCTTCCATCTCCCTCGCTCTCGCCGCCTGCGCTGCGAAGCCCGCGCCTAACGCTGCGCCTGCTCCCGCCCCTTCCACTGCTCCTCAGGGCAAGCCCGAGGCGACGGAGGTCTGGTCGCCGGTGCCGCGCATCGTCACTCCCGGCACGACGAACGATGCGCCGCCGTCGGACGCGGTCGTGCTCTTCGACGGGACGAATCTCGACCAGTGGGTCTCGTCGCGGGACAAGTCCCCCGCCGGGTGGCAGGTCGCGAACGGCGTCGTCACCGTCGTGAAGGTGGCCGGGAACATCGAGACGAAGCGGAGCTTCACCGACTACCAGCTCCACCTCGAGTGGCGCATCCCGCCCGGGATCACCGGAACCGGCCAGGCGCGGGGCAACAGCGGCGTCTTCCTTGCCACCACCGGCAACGGAGATCAGGGCTACGAGCTGCAGATCGTCGACTCGTACGAGAACACCACCTACGTCAACGGGCAGGCGGCGTCGCTGTACAAGCAGTCGCCGCCGCTCGTCAACGCGATGCGCCGCCCCGGGGAGTGGCAGACGTACGACGTCGTGTGGAACGCGCCCCGCTTCAACGTCGACGGTTCGCTGCGCACTCCCGCCTATGTCACCGTGTTCCACAACGGTGTGCTCGTTCAGAACCATGTCGAGCTGAAAGGCGTCACCCTCTACATCGGGCAGCCGTACTACAAGGCGCACGGGCCGTCGCCGATCAGGCTTCAGGCGCACGGCGACCCGAGTGAGCCGATCAGCTTCCGCAACATCTGGCTGCGCGAGCTCTAGGCTGACCTCAAAGCACGAAGGGGCGGGACGCGCACCGGCGTCCCGCCCCTTCGTGTGCCGCGACTGCGCGCTACTGCATCTTCGCGACTTCGATGCGCGCGTTGCCGGTGGTCGCCGAGGCGTTCCCGGTCGCGGGCCGCGTCGCGCCGAAGCCCATGGCGAAGAGCCGTCCCTCGGGGACGCCGAGTGCGACGAGCCGCGCCTTCACCGCGGCGGCACGCCGCTGCGAGACGCCCTGCGCTGCCCCCGGGTCGCTCCCCGGATCGACGTGACCCTCGATGAGGTACGGACCCTGGGTCGCCATCAGCGCCTTGGCGAGACTCTTCAGCACCCCGTCAGACGCGGGAGTCGGCTCGTCGGAATCGGCGGCGAACTGGATCGACTTGATCACCGCGCGCCCGCTCGCGAGATCGGCCGCGATGTGGTCCGAGCTTCCGCCACCACCGGTGAGCGCCTTGCCGGCGCTCGACACCGCGCTCCCCGTCCGGTTGAGCACCGTGTCGAAGGCGACCGAGCCCTTGCTCACCACCGTGTCCACCCCGCGCCCGCTCTTCTCGAGCGTCGAGTCCACCGCCTTGTCGGCCGCGTGGACGAGGGTGCTGTCCATCTTGTCCTTCCGCTCGGACGCCTTCTTCGCCGCGCGCTGCTTGATCAGCTGGCCGATCTGCGCATCGGAGGCTCGCGGCGCTCCGATCGTGACCAGGGCCAGCGTGGCGATCACGAGCGAGACCCACAACCGCTTCATGCTGACGCTCCGGATGCTGCCGGCATCCCCGCCGGCGGTGAACGTGCCGTTCCGCCCGACAGACCTACGATTCCCCGGCCGGGCTGTCAAGAGCGGAATTGGGCGCGCCCGCTCCTATATCCTCCCCAAAAGGACCCGAAAGCTCGATTTGCCAGCGCGCTCGGGAGCGAATAGAATCGTCGCGCCCATCATGCGGCGCGAGGAATCGTGGTCCGCGCCGGCGAACGACGACGTTCATCCCCCATACGGAGGACGAGATGCGGAACCGGATTGCCTTCCTCGCTGTCAAGGGAATGCCTCGCGCGGCGCTCGCCATCGCGCTCTGCGGCCTGCTCGCGCCCAATCGCGCCGAGGCGCAGCGGCCGATGGCCACGGGGGGACGCTTCTCGCTCGAGGTGGAGGGCTACAACGTGGGGTTCCTTCGCGCGATCGAAGGGGGCGTGCCGGTCGGTGAGGTGGTCACGGGCGCGCCCGGCGAGGATGGATTCAGCGAGAAGCACCTCGGCGGCGTGAGCTATGACGACATCGTCGCGACCGTCGGAATGGGCATGGGCAAGGGGATGTACGAGTGGCTTTCGTCATCGTTCAACGGTTCCGGCGTGCCGCGCAAGAGCGGCCGGGTCCTCGTCGCGGACTTCAACGGCAGGGCGCAGAGCGAGCAGACCTTCAGCAACGCATTCATCTCGGCGATCACCATCCCGACGCTCGACGGGTCGTCGAAGGACGCGGGCTACTTCACGGTGCGGATCACGCCGGAGCGCGTCACCTTCAAGAAGGGCGCGGGACAGGATATTCGGGCGGGATTGGGTGCGAAGCAGAAGGCGTGGCTCACCTCGAACTTCCGTCTCGAGCTCGGCGACCTTCCGACCTCCCGCGTCGCGCGCATCGACTCGTTCACCATCACGCGGAAGGTGCTCCAGGCCGCGGGCGGCGCCGAGCGCGCGGTCACGAAGATGCCCGCCGCTCTCGAGATACCGAATCTCAAGCTCTCGATCAGCATGGCGGATCTCGCCCAGTGGGAGCAGTGGCGCGACTCATTCCTCATCCAGGGGAACAACACGGACGCGAACGAGAAGGCGGGCGCGATCGTCTTCCTCGGCCCCGACATGAAGGAGGAGCTCGGGCGCCTGACGCTCGACCGCTGCGGACTGGTCCGGCTCGCGCCCGATCGGCTGGAGTCCAACTCCGAGAGGATTGCGCGCTTCACGGTCGAGCTCTATTGCCAGAAGATGGGACTGTCGCTCAAGGACGCCGACCAGTAAGCCTCGCGCGGTGCGTCGCGATCATCGCGGCGCCGGGCGTGGCACCGGCGCCGCGACGTCGAGCAGGTCGAGGGGATTGATCGTCAGCGCGCCGTAGCGCGCGCCCCAGTGCAGGTGCGGTCCCGTCACGCGCCCCGTCATCCCGACGAACCCCACGCGCTGCCCGCGCGCGACGGTGTCGCCCGCGCTCACCAGCGCGCGGCTCAGGTGCATGTACGCGGTCACGATCCCCTCGCCGTGATCGACGTAGACGACGCGGCCGCCGAGATACGTCGTGTCCACGAGCGCGACGACGCCGCGGTTCGCGGCGAGCACCGGCTCCCCGCTCGCGCCGCGGAAGTCGACGCCGAGATGGCGACTCGTCACCTGACCGTTGAACAGCCGCCCGGTGCCGAAGCGGCTCGTCACCGCGGAGGGACGCGGCTTCTGGAAGGCCGCACTCCATAGCCGCGGCACCCCGTGCGAGCGGCGACCGATCGCCCGCGCACGCTCGGACTCCGCTTCCACGCGCGCCGCCAGCGCGGAGTCCATCGGCTGCCCGAATCGCGGCGCGACGGCCAGCTTCTCACTCGGCGGCGGGAGCGGCGGCGGCTCGACGCTCGCGCGCAGCGTGTCGCAGAACCCCGACGCTCGATCGAGGATGACGACGATCGTCGTCACGCTGGTCGTCGAGTCCACCGGGACCGCACCGATCGCGCGATAGCCGCCCTTGTCGGCGACGAAATGCAGCGGCTCGCCGGCCATGGTGCCGTGAATCGCGACGAGCGAATCGCCCGGCACGTCGGCGCCGGCGACGGTGATGGCCACCAGCCCGCCGGGAGCGGGCTTCGCGGGCCTGAACGCGAGCCGCGCATCCTGCGCGCCTAACGCTCGCGCGCCGAGAACGGTCGCGGCGAAAAGGGTGACGGAGAGCACGTGACGTGGCATGCGCGCTCCTCATTGCACGGAGCGCGCCCGCGACGCCTCGTCACATCCCGCTCGGATACGTCTCGGGGACTTCGGCGTCCACCCGCACCGGCATGTGCAGCGCGTCGAGCCCGTGCGTCTCGCTCACGTAAAGGAACGCGTCGTAACGCCGCGGCACGATCGTCGGCACGTAGTTCCCCCACCGCTCGCGCCCCGGGTCGTAGACGACGCCGATGGCGCGATGATCGAGGGGCGCATCGAGACCGGGAACGCCGCCGTCGTCGCTCCCGTCGAACAGGAAGAGCGCGTCGTGGCCGATCGCTCGCTCGACGAGATCCTCCCAGCTGCCCCCGCGTCCCTTCGGTACCCGCATCAGCTCCATCGGCGCGCCCCACTCCTCCCCCGCGATCACCGATCCGCGATGCGTGCCGAAGCCGACGAGCACGACGCCGTCGCGTTCGCGCGGGCTCTCGCCGTGCGTCTCGCGCACCAGCTGGCCCACGTTGACCATCCCCGCGCGCGCCATGTTGGTGAAGCGCGCGTCGCCGATGTGGGTGTTGTGCTCCCACACGATCGCGCGGGAACGCGGGCCATGGTGCGCCATCAGCCGGTCGAGGGTGTCGACCATGTGATGGTCGCGGACGTTCCACGACGTCGGCCCGCCGCGCACCATCGTGCGATAGTAGAGCTCCGCGTTCTGCGTGACGAGCGCGTTCTGCTCGGCGTCGAAGTAGGCGTCGCGTCCATCCTCCCGGTACTGCGCGCTCTTCGCGCGCAGCGTACGCAGCATCGCGATGGCGTCATCCTCGCACGACGTCGGGACGAGCGCGGTCGCGCGCGCGTACTGGTGCACGTCGTCGTAGTACGGATCGAAGCAGCTGTAGGCGCGCCGCGCGGTCCGCGCCATCTCGGGATCGATCCGCTCGAGGTACTGCACCACCGCCGCCATCGAGTCCCAGAGCGAGTAGACGTCGAGCCCGTAGAACCCCGCCTGCTGCTCGGCGGGGAGACGGTGATTGTGCTCGCGCATCCATTCCGCGAGCGCGACCACCTAACGGTTCGCCCACATCCAGGTCGGCCAGCGCTCGAAGGCGTGCAGCACCTCCTCCGCGCTCTCTCCCGCGCCGGAGAGTCCCTTCACGTAGCGATTCACGCGATAGCAGTCCGGCCAATCGCCTTCCACCGCGATGAAGGAGAAGCCCTTCTCGCGGATGAGCCGCTTCGAGAGCTCGGCGCGCCAGGTGTAGAACTCCGACGTCCCATGCGTCGCCTCGCCGAGGAGGACGAATCGCGCGTCGCCGATGTGGTCGAGGAGCGGGTCGAGATCCGCGGCGCCGCGCAGCGGTCGCGCCGCGGCGCGCAGCGAGGAAGCGATTCGGTCGCTCATGGCGGAGAACCTCCGGCATTGTCGGTCCCGATATGGAGGCCGCGAGATTCAGGCCGGAGTGAGCGAATGCCGTTCGAGCTCGGTGCGCATCGGTCAGGATCGCGAGCGGTCGGGCATCACATCTTGGGGGGCTTCGATAGGGTAACCACAACCACATCAAGGAATGCCCGAGGCAGTGAGACGGTGAGGACGGCCAGGAGCACTGCTTCAATGGGTGTGCAGCTGTAGTGCTCCCCACCTCACCGCCTCGGCCTACCAAAGAGTGGTTGCTGTTACCCTATCGAAGCCCCAAGCAGTTGCCGAGCGGATGCTGCCGCGCAGCCCACATCAACGTGCGGGCGTTCTCGAGGGGGCTGGGAGCTTCAGCGGGGGCATTATCGGGGAACTGCAACCACATCAAGGAATGCCCGAGGCAGTGAGGCAGTGAGGAATGCCGGGAGAGATGCCTTGATGGGTGTGCAGTTGTAGCTCTCCCCACCTCATCGCCCCTGAGCAGTTGCCGGGCACCGGGCACCGAGCCTCCACGCCTCCCCCTCGCGGCCTCGCATCTCCTTCGATACGTTACCGCCGATTTCCTTTCCCGCGCCCCCGGAGCCAATGACGATACCCGTTGCCGCCCGAGCCGCTCTCGCACTCGCCGTCGCGCTGATCGCCGCCTGCGCCACCAGAAGGGAGCCGGCGCCCGGCGACTCCACTACCGCGAGCCACGCGACCACCACCTCGACCGCAGCAGGCAACACCGCGATGCCGGACACGAACTGGCGATCCCTCATCGAGGAGAGCTCCGCGCCCGCGTGGCGCGGCTACAAGATGGACTCGCTCCCGAAGGGATGGACGGTGAGCAACGGCGTGCTCTCGAAGAAGACCAGCGTCGAGGACATCATCACCCGCGACCAGTTCGGCGACTTCGAGCTCACCCTCGACTGGATGCTCTCCCCGGGCGGGAACGCGGGGATCTTCTATCGCGGCACCGAAGGCTACGACAAGATCTACTGGAGCGCTCCGGAGTATCAGCTCCTCGACGATGCGAAGCACGCCGACGGCAAGGACCGCCTCACCTCCGCCGCGGCGGCGTACGGGCTCTATCCGTCGCCGGCCGGCATCGTCAAGCCGGGGGGCCAGTGGAACACCACGCGCATCCTCGTCCGCGGCAACCACGTCGAGCACTGGCTCAACGGGCAGAAGACGGTCGAGTACGAGCTCGGCAGCCCGGATTGGACCGCGAAGGTGAAGGCGAGCAAGTTCGTCGAATATCCGAACTACGGTAAGGCCGCGCGCGGGTACATCGGGATCCAGGGCGACCACGACGGCGCGCTCTCGATCCGCAACGCCAGGATCCGGGAGCTGCGATGAGCCGCGTGAACCAGACCATTCCGGCGGACCGCGCCGCCACCGTCGGCGGCGCCCGCGGGCGTCTCGCCACGATGATGTTCCTGCAGTACTTCGTGTGGGGCGCCTGGTTCGTGACGATGGGGACGTACCTCTCGCGGACCCTCCACTTCACCGATCAGCAGGTCGGCCTCGCCTACGGCGCGACGGCGATCGCCGCGCTCGTGTCGCCGTTCTTCGTCGGAATGGTCGCCGACCGCTTCTTCGCGAGCGAGAAGCTCCTCGCGATCCTGCACATCCTCGGCGCGGTCCTGCTCTGGCTCGTCTCGACGCAGCAGACATTCGGCAGCTTCTATCCGCTGCTCATCGTCTACGCGCTCTGCTACATGCCGACGCTGAGCCTCACGAACTCGATCTCCTTCCACCACGTCACCGACTCGGCGCGCGACTTTCCGCTCATCCGCGTGCTCGGCACCATCGGCTGGATCGTCGCGGGGATCATCATCGGCAAGGTGCTGCACGCCGACGCGCTGAACACCCCCTTCCGCGTCGCGGCGATCGGTTCGCTGCTGCTTGGTCTGTACTCCTTCGCGCTCCCGCACACTCCGCCGAAGGCGGCCGGCGCTCCCTTCAGCGCGCGCGACGCGATCGGGCTCGACGCGCTCGTCCTGCTGAAGGACCGCGCGTTCCTGATCTTCGTGATCGGGTCGTTCCTCCTCTGCGTGCCGCTGCAGTTCTACTACGCCTTCACGAACCCCTTCCTCAACGAGATCGGGGTGAAGGACGCCGCGTTCATCCAGACCTTCGGCCAGATGTCGGAGATCGGCTTCATGCTGCTCCTCCCGCTGGCGCTGCGGCGATTCGGAATCCGCGGGATCATGCTCGGCGGCATGCTCGCGTGGGCGCTCCGCTACTTCGCGTTCAGCCGCGGTGACATCGGCGCCGGGATGTGGCTGATCTACCTCGGCATCCTGCTCCACGGGATGTGCTACGACTTCTTCTTCGTCGCGGGCCAGATCTACACCGACGAGAAGGCGGGACCGCGCGTTCGCGCCGCGGCGCAGGGGCTCATCAACTTCGTCACCAACGGCGTCGGCTACTTCATCGGCGCGTGGGTCTCGGGACGTGTCGTCGGCGCGTACAGCAGCCCGGGCCCGAACGACACGCTCGTCCACGACTGGCGCGCGATCTGGATGGCGCCGGCGATCGGCGCGCTGGTGATCGCGATCATCTTCGCGCTCGTCTTCCGCCCGAAGACCGCCGCGCGTCCCGACGAACCGATCGAGCCGACGACGGCGCCGATCACGGCCTGACGGGCCGGTAACGATACACGCGAAAGGGGGCACGGAGCATCCGCTCCGTGCCCCCTTTCGCGTGTTCACGATCGCGGGTCGGCCTCGGTGATGCGCAGGCGCCTTCGCGCGACGAAGACGATCACCATCCACGCGACCACGATCGCGATCGACTGAGCGAAGACGCCGGCGCTCGCGCTGCGAGCGCGCGGCCAGGAGACGGGATCCGACGTGTATCCGGCTACCAGAACCATCGGGATCGCGGCCAGGCCCACGGCGAGCTCCTCGAGTCGCTCCGGTCGTGGGGTACGGCGCCAGCGGATGAGCGCGCGCACCAGGATGACGAGGCACGTCGCGAACGCTACCAGCAGCAGCGCCATCCCCGGTCCGAGCCCGCAACAGGCCTCGTCAGCCGAGTGCGCGGTGAGACCGACGTCGATCGTCTCGGCGAGCTGCACCGCCGGCGCGACGATCAGGAGCCACCACGCCGCGCCAACCCACCGCCGCAGGTTCGCCACTCAGATCCCGACGACGAGACGGACCGCGTGGTAGCGTGCGTCGCCCGGAGCGTTCCCGCGAACACGCCAGTACGTGCCGAAGCTCACCCCGACGAGCAGCGAGATCTGCACCTCCGTGCCGACGAAGGTCTGGTTCGCGGCGAGATCGGAGGGTCGCCGCCAGGTCCGCAGCGCCACCATCTGCCCGCGAAAGATGGGCGTCATCTGCCCCTGGCTCGATAGACCGAGCCCGACCTGTCCCGCGCTCCGCCCCATCTCGAGCTCGAGGGTCTGCGCGGAGTGGTCTTCCGACGAGTAGTGGGTGATGTGGCCGACGCCCACGTAGATGGACTGTCGCTGCGCGCCGCCCAACCGGGCGCCGAATAGTCCCTCATAGCTCCCGACCTGCGCGTCGGCGACCGCTGGCAGGGCGGCCAGCAGCCCGACTGCCAGCGCGAGGCGTGTTACGGTGATCGCCATTCCCCGTGCGACGTGGACTCGCGCGGGACCGGGTCGCACGTCGGTCACAGCTCCCAGCCCTTCCTGTACTCCCGCGTCAGGAAGGCGTTCGCCTCCGGCACGTTCGTCACGCGCATCGCGCCGGCGTCATACAGGATTCGCCGCCCCTGACCCGAGCGTAGCGCGACGATGCCGAGCAGCATCGTCTCGGTGAGCGCGCTCGCGTATTCGAAGGGCGCGCTCGCCGTCGCCTCGCCCTTGCACGCCTGCGCGAAGTTCACCTCGTGCGGGACGGTGATGCGGGCGACGCTCTGCGGCACCGCGGCCGCCTGCGCGGCGACGTCCTCGGGGAAGACGCGCGGGTTGTTGCCGTAGGTCTCGTAGACGAGGATCCCCTTCTCGCCGACGAAGATCCCCCCGCCGCCGCCCTGGAGGGGGAGCTCGTCGGGGTAGAACTTCGGCCGCTCGGGGAGCAGGCCGCCGTCGTACCAGTGGAGCTTCACGGCGGGGCGGTCGCCGCGCGCCGGGAACTCGTAGTGCGCGGTCATCGCGATCGGATAGGTGCCGCGATCGGTCGCCGGACCCGCCCACGGCGTCCCCGACGCGGTGATGCTCGTCGGCTGCGTGAGGCCTAACGCCCAGTAGGGCTGGTCGATCAGGTGCGCGCCCATGTCGCCGAGCGAGGCGGTGCCGAAGTCGACCCAGCCGCGCCAGCTGAAGGGATGGTAGACCGGGTGATAGGGGATCTCCCGGGCCGGTCCGAGGAAAAGGTTCCAGTCGAGCCCTTCGGGGATCGTCTGCGGGTTCTCGGCGAGCACCTTCTGCACCGCGCGCTCGACCGTCGCGCCGTTCCAGCGGGGCGGGGCAGGGGGGAGGATCGCGGGGATCCCGGGCGCCGGCAGCGGCGATCCCGGGGGCGACTGCGCGCTGATCTGCTGCTGCGCCGCCTGCTGCTGCGTCTGCGCGGTCGTCGCCGTGGCCGGCGCTGCCTGCGGCGGGAGCGGGCGCGGAATTCCCTGCGCCCAGTACCGGTACGGCCGGTCGGTCCAGACGTGCACCTCGCGGATCGGGCCGAGCACTCCCGATCCGACGATCTCGACGATGCGCCGCGTCCCCTCCATCGAGTGCCCCTGGTTCCCCATCTGCGTGACGCGCTTCGTCTCCCGCGCGACGCGCGACAGGAGCCGCGCCTCGTACACCGAATAGGTCAGCGGCTTCTGAACGTAGACGTGCTTCCCGGCGCGCATCGCCGCGACCGCGACCGCGGCATGCGTGTGATCGGGCGTCGCGATGACGACCCCGTCGATCGTCTTCTCACGCTCGAGCATCTTCCGGAAGTCGGTGTACTTCCGCGCCTTCGTGTACGCGTCGCGCAGCCGCACCGCCTCCGGCCGCGGATCCGTCATCCCCTGCGGCGGCCGCAGCCGGTTGGCGAGCGAGCGCTCGACGTACGCGTAATCGACGTCGCAGACGGCGACGATGTTCTCGTCGAGCATCTGCGCCATGTTCTCCATCCCCATCCCGCCGATCCCGACGAAGGCGACGTCGAGCTTCCGGCTCGGCGGCGTGTAGCCCTTGCCGCCGAGCACCCAGCGCGGGACGATCATCGCGCCTAACGCGGCGGTGGCGGTCTTCTCGAGGAAGTCGCGTCTGGTAAGGTCACTCATCAGTCAATCTCCGATAGCGGGATGCGGGGGCACGGGAACGAGCGATGCGGGGGGGCGGCGCGCGCTTGGCGCGCGGCCGCGAGACCGCGATGCGGGATGCGAGGATGCGGGAACGGCGATGCGGGAACGGCGATGCGGGATACGGGGGCTGTGCGAGATGGTTTGGTGACGGAAGAGGAGAGCGGAGATGAGAAGCTTGACCCCATGACATACGACGAATGGGAGGCGACTGTCCCGCGGGAGGTGAAAGGCGACCGGATCTGGCACGTCCAGGCGTACCGTCTGGCCCTCTATCTCGCGGATGTGGCCGAGCTCGATACTCGCTTCGCGGCTGACGAAGCCCGCTTTGTCGGGAACGCCGCGCAACTCGTGAAGGCCGCGGGGTCCGTCGCCGCAGGACTCGCCGAGGGCTACCCTCGGCGATCAGGGAAGGACCGCGCGAAGTTTTACGAGTACGCACTCACCTCTCTGACAGAAACCAAGTCGTGGTACATCGGCATGCGCTCGCGCATTCCTGCGCCCATCATGACCGAGCGGTTCGCCACCATGGAAAGTATCAAGCGCCTCACTCTGACGATGATCCGCTCAGCCCGCGCCAACGGCGCGTCCGAGCTCGACCCCAAGTCACCACGCCACGCCCCGTCAGACCCTCCCCTCTCCTGACCCCTGCCCATCCCGCATCGCGGTATCCCGCATCTTAGCATCCCGCATCGCGGTATCCCGCATCTTCGCATCCCGTATCGCGGTATCCCGCATCTTCG
>DATAIN010000514.1:0-2183 GCA_036262635.1 Gemmatimonadaceae bacterium
GCGAGCGACTTCGCCAGCGCCGCGGTGCGCTCGCTCTGCGCGCCGAAGATCTCGACGCGCGGCATCGTCGCGCGGAACCAGCTCGCCATCCCACCAAGCAGGCCGCCACCTCCCACGGGAATGATCACCGACCACACGCCAGGCAGCTGCTCGGCGATCTCCATCGCTACCGTCCCCTGCCCGGCGAGCAGATCGGGGCCGCTGCAGGGATCGACGTAGCGCGCGCCGGTTCGCGCGGCATGCGCGAGCGCGGCTTCATGCGCGCCGTCGTAGTTGGGCGCAGTCGCGTCCACCTTCGCGCCGAGCGCGGCGATCCCGTCACGTTTTACCGCCGGAGCGGTGCGGGGGACGAAGATCGTGGCCGGAATCCCGAACTGCCGCGCGGCCCAGGCGAGGCCGAGGCCGTGGTTCCCCGCCGAGGAGGCGACCACCCCCGCGCGCCGCTCGCCGGCGGAGAGCGAGGCGAGGACGTTGAGCGCGCCGCGGACCTTGAAGGAGCCGGTCGTCTGCTCGCTCTCGAGCTTGAGCCAGACGTCCTCGCCTAACGTGGGGGCGCGGCGGAGCGGGGTCGCCCCGATGTACCGACGGATGCGCGTCGCGGCGGCGCGGACGGCGTCCGCGGATACGAGTGGACTTGTCACCTGGGTGCGGGGTGCGAGAACCCGCCCAAGCTTAGTGTGTGGCCCTAGGAACCGACAGCCACCGCTTCGCTCCACCGCGCCACGTACGACGCGACGTCGAACTTCGCCCGCGCGCGGGCGAGCGACATCGGGCGGATCGTCCCCCACACGGGGCGGCGCGCGAAGGGGCGGTCGAACTTGCCGAAGCACCAGAGGATGTTGGCGTAGCTGTTCGGATCCCGACCGTCGAGCGCATACCGGTCGTTGAGCCAGAGCAGCGCGTCGAGCGCTGCCTCGTACGTCGCGGTCCAGAGCAGCACCGACTTCCCCCACAGCATCCG
The DNA here is from genome assembly GCA_036262635.1 of Gemmatimonadaceae bacterium. Lineage (GTDB taxonomy): Bacteria > Gemmatimonadota > Gemmatimonadetes > Gemmatimonadales > Gemmatimonadaceae > JABFXC01. Next base: position 962 of record DATAIN010000514.1, read on the forward strand.
CACCGCGTTGTGCATCTGCCGCGTCGCGAGCAGCTCGCGCTGCCCCGCGTTCCAGAGCGGCTCGTGCGTATCGGCGCGATCGAGGGTGTCCAGATCGTACACCGCCTCACGCTCGTCGTCGGCGTGGTCGGCCATCGTGCGGCGCGCCCACTCCGGCACCGCCTCGATGCTGCGGTGCGCCGGATCGTGGTGGCAGAAGTTGAGCGACAGCTCGCGCCAGGTGATCATCTCGTCGAGGAATGCCTCGGCCTCCTCGGCAGGTGCCGTGGCGAGCACCGTCCGCGCGACCTCGGCGGCACTGAGGTGGCCCCAGCGCAGGTACGCCGAGAGTCGGCTCGACCCGTCGTGGTCGTTAGGCTCGGCGCGGCGCTCGCGGTAGCTCTGGAGGCCGGTGCGGGCGAAGTGCTCGAGCCGCGCCCGGGCCGCACGCGTCCCGCCGCGCAGCGGCGAGGGCGGCACCGAATGGTCGATGGCGCAGCGCGCGATCTCGGACGGGATGTCGGCGCCGATGGGATCGAAGGCGTCGATCTCGAGCGAGGCGGCGAGCGACGCGGACATCTCCTTGCGCGGTGCGCGGTCCTCGACCGGCTCGAGCGCGTGGTCGCGAAGCTTCGCGAGCTTGGGCCGGATGGTGCGCGCCGCGTACTCCTCGCGCGGGAACATCGCCGCCGGCACGACGCCGACGGAATCCACCGCGAGCACGCGGCAGGGGGCGACGGCGGCGAAGCGCGCGGTGCGTAGGCGGACGGCGCCGGTCGGCGTATCGTCGGTGACGACGAGGCAGGCGCGCCGGGCGATGCGGGCGAGCGCGCGAAGGTCGGTCTCGCCGCGGTTGAGCACGAAGCGGTAGCAGTACCCCTTCGCCGCCGCGTCGCGGGCGATGTCGCGGACCCCCTCGAGCGCGAAGGTGTGCATCCGGTCCGATGCGTGCTCGTCGTCGCTCGCGAGCTCGTGGTAGACGAGGACGGGACGATTGAGCCGCTCTCCCTCGAGCACCGCGAAGCGGAGCGCCCAGTTCTCCTTGAGGCGATGGGTGCTCTGCATCCAGTAGAGCACGAACGCGCCGTCAGGCACGAGGCGGATCTCGTTGACGCGCCGGATGCGCTGCGCGAGCTGGTCGCGGACGTAGGGAGAGCCGAGTGGGTGCATGATGGCGGAACGGGGGGCGCGCGCGTGTCGTTCCCTGTCGTCAGCTGCCAGCTTCCAGCTGCCAGCTACCAGC
>DATAIN010000515.1:0-2434 GCA_036262635.1 Gemmatimonadaceae bacterium
CACGTCTCCTGGGACCGGAAGCTCGACGGACGCATCGGCGCGGCGATGATGTCGATCCCCGCGGTGAAGGGTGTGGAGATCGGGATCGGCTTCGAGGCGGCACGCCGCACCGGGGCCGAGGTGCACGACGAGATCGAGCGCGCGCCGAGGCGGCCGCTGGCGGGCAACGTGCGCCGGCGCAGCAACCGCGCCGGTGGGCTGGAGGGCGGAATGACGACGGGGGAGCCCCTCGTCGTCCGCGTCGCGATGAAGCCGATCAGTACCCTGATGCGACCCCTCCAGACGGTGGACGTCGCCACGGGAGACGCGGCGCAGGCGGTCGCCGAGCGAAGCGACGTGACCGCGGTGCCGGCAATGGGCGTGATCGCGGAGGCGATGCTCTGCATCGTGCTCGCCGACGCGTTCCTCGAGAAGTTCGGTGGAGACTCTCTCGCCGAAGTGAGGAGGAATTATGACGGCTACCTTTCGCACGTCGCAGCCCGTATCGCCGATTGACGCGAGCAAGCCGCACATCGTGCTCGTCGGGTTGCCGGGAGCTGGGAAGACATTGGTCGGCGAGGGGGTCGCGCAGATGCTCGGGCGCTCGTTCCTCGACCTCGACCGCGAGATCGAACGGCGGGAGGGGATGCCGGTCAGCCAGATCTTCGGCGAGCGGGGGGAGCACCACTTCCGGAAGCTGGAGACCCAGCTGACCGAGGAGCTCCGCGAAGTGGGGGGCGGGATGATCCTCGCCCCGGGTGGGGGATGGATCGCTTCCGAAGGCAATGTGGCACTTTTGCGTCCACCCGCCCGTATCATCTACCTTCGTGTCCGGCCGGAGACGGCGATAAAGCGCCTCGGCGCTGAACGCGCCGCCCGGCCTCTGCTGGCCCGCCCGGACGCGATCGCCGAGCTCAAGCGGCTCTACGAGTCGCGCAAGGCGGCCTACGAATCGGCGAACCTGACCGTGGACACGGAGCGGCTCTCCGTGGCGCAGGTCATTATTAATGTAGCGGACGCAATACGGCGCGAAGGCGTCGCTTAGGGGTATACATGGACGAGACTTCCGGTGACGGGGGAAGAGATCCCGCGTTTCCGCACTCAATGAGCGATCGAGACGGGCGGACGTTCCGGGTTCCCGGGCCGCACGAGCGCGGGAGGTTCACCCCCGACGCCTGGGGGCACCTCCTCAGGCTGTCGGGAGAGACGTTGAACCCCTCGGAGCTGGAGCAGGTCATCGAGCGTGCGCTGACGCAGCTCGACGGGAGCATCGCGCTCGACGACCTCAAGGCCCTTCTCGAATCAGTCGGGATCGACGAGCCGGGAGCACCCGGCTCACGGAGGACAGTACACTAGGATGGCAACAGCGAAGAAAACGGGGGCGAAGCGAGCCTCGAAGAGCACGGCGAAGGCCGCGGCCAAGCGAGGCGCGGCGGCCGCCGTGCGCGGGGAGCGGGGAGCCACGGGGAAGCGCGGGCGAAAGCCGGCGGAAACGGAGTTCGGTGACGTCGGGGCGCCTTCGGGCTCGACGTCGCTCGTCATCGTCGAGTCTCCCGCCAAGGCGAAGACCATCGGGAAGTACCTCGGCCGCGGCTATCGCGTGAAGGCGACCGTCGGCCACATCATGGACCTTCCCGAGAAGAAGCTCGGCATCGACGTCGACAACGGCTTCGAGCCGGACCTCGTCCCGATTCCCGGAAAGGAGAAGACGATCGCCGAGCTGAAGGACGCGGCGAAGGACAGCCGCGAGATCTTCATCGCGACCGACCCTGACCGCGAGGGCGAGGCGATCGCGCAGCACGTCGCCGGCCACGTGACGCGGAAGAACGGTGCGCCGGTGAAGCGCGTGCTCTTCCACGAGATCACCAAGGACGCGGTGCAGCGCGCCATCGCGCAGGCGGGGGAGATCGACGAGAAGAAGGTCGAGGCCCAGCAGGCGCGCCGCGTGCTCGACCGGCTCGTCGGCTACAAGGCGAGTCCGATCCTCTGGAAGACCGTCAAGAAGGGGCTGAGCGCGGGGCGCGTGCAGACCGTCGCGCTGCGACTGATCGTCGAGCGCGAGCGGGAGATCCGCGCGTTCAGGCCCGTGGAGTACTGGACCATCGAGGCGCTGCTCGAGAAGAAGGGCCAGCGCTTCACGGCGAAGCTCCACCACGTCGACGGGAAGAAGGCGGAGATCGGCAGCGAGACGGCGGCGCAGAAGGTCCTCGCCGACCTCCGCGGCCGGAAGGAGTTCCCGGTCACCGACGTCAAGCGGCGCGAGCGCCGCAAGAATCCGTCGGCGCCGTTCACGACGAGCACCCTGCAGCAGGAGGCCGCGAAGAAGCTCGGCTTCGGCAGCAAGCGGACGATGCGCGTCGCGCAGGATCTCTACGAGGGCATCGATATAGGCCCCGAGGGCGCGGTCGGTCTCATCACGTACATGCGTACCGACTCGACGCGTGTCTCGGAGACC
>DATAIN010000516.1:0-9668 GCA_036262635.1 Gemmatimonadaceae bacterium
ATTCGTTGCCCGTGTTCGTGAGATCGAAGTCGTGCGTATAGCTGCCTGGCGCGTGCGAGACACTCGAGGGCGCGACCGGAACGACCTGAATGAACACGTATCGGCTGTGTGCCGACGCGGCTGCCCAAGGCACCGCGAGCATGGCGAGCAATGCCTGCGCGCGTCGCCACGCGCGCGAACGCCTGGTGGCCGGAGAACCCGGCCAGACTCTTCCGTCCTGCCACATGCGAATCCCCGTCGATGGTGACAGGATGCTGCAGGGCAGGCGGAATGCCCGGCGTATCGTCCGGCCTAACGCTCGCTGGGGCTTCGAGTTGCGCGCCTGCGGCGCCCGCGGTGCAGCGCGAATTCACCGTGAATGAACGGTGGACGTGCACGATTCACGGTGAATTGAGCGGACATCAGGTACGCTGTTCGGGGGCGGAGGGGTGGATCGTGGACAGCGCCACTTCACCGTTGTTGCGGTCTCGTTGTCTGCGTGGGGGCGCGAGACCCAGCCGCCTGATCCGCTCATACACAGTCTTTCTGCTGACCCCCAGCGCCGCGGCGACTCTGGCGGTGTCCCAGTCGTTCGTCTCGAGCATCTCCCTCAGAGCTCTCGCCGCCGGTGCGTGCTCGTCTCGCCGTCCGCGAACAGGCTCCGATGCGCCTTCCTCGAGGGCCGTGTCGACGTGCTCGACGTCGACCCCCGCAGAGACCGCGATCGTGCACGCCAGCTCGACGACATGGCGCAGCTCGCGTACGTTGCCCGGCCAGCTGTGGCGCTCGAGACGGCCGTATGCCGCGGGCGTCATCCGGTAGGCGATCCCTCGGTTCACGGAGGTCGTTCGCACGAAGTGATCGGCGAGCAGCCGGACATCCTCGATGCGATCCCGCAGTGAGGGCACGTTCACCACTGCACCTCGCAACCGAAAGTACAGGTCGCTCCGAAACACTCCATCGCCGACGAGATCCCCGAGCCGTTCGTTCGACGCGGAGACCAGGCGGAAGCTGCTTCGCCTGTTCCCGCGACCGCCGACGGGGCGATACTCACCACTCTCGATCACCCGGAGCAGCTTGGCCTGCAGCGACAGCGGGAGGCGGCCAATTTCGTCGAGAAACAGCGTGCCTCCGTTCGCTTCAGCGAGATATCCCGCTGCGTCCGAGCATGCTCCCGTGAACGCTCCTCTGACGTGGCCGAAGAGCGCATCCTCGAACATCGCGTCGGCGATCGCGCAGACGTTGAAGGAAACAAGCGGCCCGGCGCGATCGCAGAGGGAGTGCAAGGCCTGCGCGACGAGCTCCTTCCCGGCGCCCGTCGGGCCCTGCACCAGAACCGGCAGGCCTGTGGGTGCGAGCGTGCGTATCAGTGTACGCACCTGTCGGATCGCGGCGGATTCGCCAATGATCGGATCCTGGGTGTCTGGCACCAGGCGCGAGAGGCGAGGATTGGGATGCGGCACGGCGACACTCACGGCTGCTGGCGCTGACTGCGCTCCTTCAGGGGCTTGCTCAATTCTTCGGCCTCCGCGTCGTCGCGGATGACCTGCGGCGTGATGAACAGGTAGAGCTCCGTCTCCGTCGTCCGTCGGCTCGCCCGGCCAAATGCCGCGCCGAGGAGCGGGATCGCCGAGAGCACCGGCACCCCGCCCTGCGAAACGTCGCGCTGCTTGTCGGTGAGCCCGCCGAGCACCACCGTCTGTCGATCCCTGATGAGGAGCTGGGTCTGCACCGACCGCGTCGAGATCACCGGCGCCTCGACGCCCGAGAGCCCCGACGACTCCTCCGTCGCCTGATTCACCTCCTGGAGCACGCGCAGCATCACGTACCCATCGGTGCTGATCGTCGGCCGGACCGTGAGGCGCGTACCGACGTCGCGGTACTGCACCACCTGGTCGCGGGCTGTGTTGTCCGTGGGCAGCACGCGCGCCACCTGGACGAAGGGCCGCTGGCTGCCGACGTTGATCTCGGCCTCTTCATTGTTCGCCGCGATCACGATCGGGCGGCTCAGGATCCGGACGTCGCCGCGCGCCGCGGCGGCACGGAGCTGGAGGTCGATGTCGTGGCGCCCGAGGTTGAAGAGGTCGATCACGACGTCCGCCGCGCCTCCGCCCGTCGTGCTCCCACGGACCGTGCCGTTGCCGCGGCCGATCGGTGTCTCCGGCGCGCTCGCCGACACGCCGAGGCTGAAGCTCCGGTCCTTCCGCACCTCGGCGATCGTGACCGTGATCAGCACCTGGAGCGGCCGCACGTCGAGCTCGCGCACCGCGGCGCTCACCAGCTCGTAGTCGGCCTGGGTGGCGCGGATCAACAGACTGTTCGCCCGCGCGTCGGGAACGATCGTCACCTCGCCGACGAACGACGCCTGGCGTCCCGCGACCGCAGGCACCGCGTCGGGCGCCGCCGCGACGCCCGCGGGTGGCACCAGGTTCTGTCCCAGCTCGCGACTCAGCGGCTGCCCGCGCTCCGAAGCGCGTTCGCCTAACGCCGACCCTCTTCCATAGAGTGCGTTCACGATCGCCGCGACGTCGGCGGCACGGGCATGGTGCAGGCGGAGGACGAAGAGCTGTACTCCCTGAGCGGCGCCCGTCGAGCGGGTCTCCGCTGCGGGTGCCGCCGGACGCGGCGGCTCTTTCTGGCGCACGCGGTACAGTCCCGCCGCGGTGTCGGCGACGAGCTCGTACCCCTGGCTCTCGATCGTCCCGCGCAGGAGTCGCGCGATCTCCGACGTCGCCACCGGCCGCGGTGTCTCGATCGTCACCCGGGCCGCGCCGATCGAGCCGAATACCACCGGCCGGTCGAGATACCTGCTCAGCACCTGCACCACCGAGCGGAGATCGGCGTCCACCAGCCGGATCGTCACGCTGTCGCCGCGCGCCACGACGCCAGCCGCGGGGTCCTGCGCGATGGCGGGCGCTCCGAACAGTGGAGCGGACAGCGCCACGAGCAGCACCGCGACCCACCAACCGCGCTTCGTCATGCGCTCGTCACCATGCTCGCCTCACCGTGAGTCGCCAGCTCGTGTCGGCCGCCTGTACCACCACCGTGTCGCGCTGCACGCGCACCACCTTCAGCTCGCCTAACGCGTCGCCGGCCCGCACCACCACCGCCCCCTCGCGGCCGGGCACCCCTTCCAGCACGGCCTCCCAAGGGGGACCGATGATCCCCGTCACCGCGAGGGTCGGCCGGGGAGGGCGAGGCGGCATGGGCTGCAGCGCCGCGCCATCACCCGCCACGCCGAACGCGATCGGTGACGGCTTCCGCGACGCACGGAAGGGGTCTCGCATCACGACCGTCTCGTTGTCGGCTCCGATCCGCGCCGCGTCGAGCTCGAGCAGCGTGTCGGCGCCCTCGCTGATCGGGCCCGTAGTCGCGCGCACCGGACTCGCCGTCTCGCGCGACGCGATCACCACGGCCGCGAGCGTCGCGGATGCGGCGATCCAGAGTCCCGCTTCGATGTTTCTTGCGTTCATTGTTCCCTCCGCCTCACGGCGAGCCCCTCGACCACCAGCTCCACCCGCAGCGCCTCCGGGCGGTCGTCACCCGCTCCCGGCTCAGGCTGGGTAATGGCAAGCTCGCGAAACACCAGCACCTCCGGTCCGCGCTCGAGTGTGGCGAGCATTCCCGTGATCCCTTCGACATCGCCGGTGGCGTCGGCGCGCACGCCGACGCGCACGAATGCGCCGCGGGCGGTGGTGTCGATACGGAGCTGGATCGCGCCCATGCGCACCTGTGCCCCCGACGCGGCGCCCGACACCAGGCCGGCGAGCGTGGCCGCCGCCGCTGCCGGTGTGTCGCCATCGAGCAGCGCGGGGGCGAGCGCGAGATAGCGCGCATTGCGCGCCCGCAGCGAGTCCGCCACCTCTCGCGCCATCGCAACAGTCTCCTTCGCGTGCACCGCTTCGACCCTCAGTTCGCGCGCCGAGCGCACCCTCTCGCTGCGCACACGGACAAGCGCGGGGATGCCGCGCGTGCCGACCGCGAGCGCCGCGATGACGAGCGCGCCGACGGCGAGCGCACGCCGGTCGCGCGGGCGCGGCGCTGACACGCTCACCGTTGCGCTCCCTCGACGGCGGCCCAGCGGAAGCGCACCGTGACCCGCTCCTTCTCTCGGCCGGCGACGCTTTCCCGCGTCACCGGTCCGACGATCTCGGGCGCAACCGCAGCAGGCATCGCTTCCAGCGCGGCCACCACGTCGGCGCCGCGCAACGCCAGCGCGACGATCGTCCCGCCTGCCGAGTCCATGCGAACCGACACGAGATGTGCGCTCTCCGGCAGTCCTTGCGTGAGATCGGCGAGCACGGCGAGCGGGGACCGCCGTCTATGATCGAATGCCGCCGCTTCGTTCAGAGCCGCCGTCACCCGCCGCAGATCCGCCTCGGCACGCGCTGCGCGTCCACGCTCAGTCGCGAGCGAGGCGATGGTCCGCATCGCCGCGCGCGACGCATTGGCTGCCGCTACGAGCGGCGCGAAGGCGAAGACGGCAAGCGCGATGGCGAGCGCCGAGGCGGCGAGCATCATTCGCCAGCCGGGAACCGGCGCCGGCTCAATCGCCGAATGCCCGTTCGGTCGCAGCATCAGAGCCGACTTCGCGCGCGCGACCGCCGCGCCGTACGCGTCGGCGAAGCGCCATGCCTCAGTGCCGAGTCCCGCCAGCTCGGCTGCGACGTCGGGCACGGCGGCGCCGTGCGCGTCCTCCGCGGGAACGCGCCTCACGTCGAAAAGGGAGCCATCCCGCCACGCCACTTCCGCGGCGATCTCACCGTCAGGCCAGACGACGCGCTCGGTACGCAGCCCCGCGCGGAGTACGGCGACACTCGGCGTAATTCCCACCAGGCGGAGGCCTTTGCGCCGGCAGAGCGCGGCAACGTCGTTCACGAGCGGCGCCTCGATCGCGCTTCCCCACCCGTCGCGCCCCGCACCGGCCATGACCGCGGTGGTCGCGAGGGGAGCGCCGTTCCTGAGAAAGAATCGGCCAGCGTTCTCGGCGACTATTCGCGAGAGTGCGCGCGCATCGGCCACGGGCGGAAGCCCGGCGAGCCGCTTCACCTGTGCCCGCGCCGGCCCGACCGCCACCACCGTTGCCGGCCGCGGCCATCGCGGTAACGCCGCCGCTTCGAGCAGCCGGCCGACCGACGCCTCCAGCGGCAGGTCGTCGAGGAGGGGGGATTCTCCCGCCCAGAGGATGCGGCCGTCGCGCACGCACACGATGCGCACGGCATCGCTGGCGACCGCGAGCCCGATGCGCATCGTCAGGCAGTCCTCCGCCTCACGATCGCGATCCGCGAGCCGGCGCGGACGAGACGCAGCTCGACCTCCGCGGTGGCGCCCCCGCCGTCGGTTGCGCGTGCGACGAGCGTCCATGCGTCGGGCTCCGGCGTCACGAGCTGCGACAGCTCGGAATAGCGTGCGAGCATCGCCTCACGAGCGCCCGGCGAGAGCGCTGCCGAGAGCGCGAGCAGCTCGCGCGGCTCCTCTCCGCGGAAGCGCAGCTCGGCCAGGCGCGCCACCGCCTCGTCGCCAAACCCGGGGAGCGAGGCGACCACCGCCGGCGGCGCCCGCGCCAGCTCGACCCGGCCGGCGTCGACGCCGAGCAGGGTATCGATGCCGGAAACGCCGGCGAGGCCGCGCACCAGCCGCAGCTCGGCGGCGTCGGCGAAGGCACCGTTCCGCGGCGCGAGCTTTCCCGCGGCGCGATACCACCAGCGCTCCGCGCCGTTAGGCCGAGGCTCGTCGTCGGCGTCGCGCCAGTCGAGGATTGCATCGGCGAGGGAATCGGCACCGGCGGAGTCGACTCCCGCCGCGCGCAGCAGCGCTTCGAGGCGGGACTCGTCGGCACGATTCGCGTCGAGCGTCGTCCCGCTCGCGCGGAGCTCGACTGCGCACTGCATGTCAGGGAGGAGCGCGGGCGCGACGACGGAATCGAGCATCCGCCAGGCGAGCGTCGCGGTGCGCTCGTCGAGCATCGCCTCTCCCGACGCCGCCCGCGCCAGCTCGGCGCATCCTTCGGCGCGCCAGGCCGCGCGGCTGTGGGACACGCGATACTGCGCCGTCGCCACCGATTCTCGCGCCGCCACTACTGCCATCGTATAGAGCAGTCCAAGGCCGACGATTACCCAGAGCACGGCGAGCAGCGCGAAGCCGCGGCGGGCGCGGGGCCGCCCCGGGGAGCTCTTCATCCGCGCTCACCGATGCGAAGGATCGCGGTATCGGCTGGCGTCACGACACCGATGGCGAGCGGCGCGGTGATTCCCGCACCCCAGGATATGAACCAGCGTCCGCCGGCGCCCGCGTCGTCGAGGTAGCGCAGCGACACCGGCGACGGGCGATCGAGTGCGGCGAAATCCAACCCCGACGACGTGCGGACGCGGAGCGTATCGCGCGCTTCCCCGCGATGCACGACGAGCGAGACATTACACCGCTCGCGCCACCCGCGCGGAACATCGCACCAGGAGCTGAATGCCGCCGAGTCGGCTGCGCCCGCGAAGTTGGCGGCGCCGGAGGTGCCGACTTCGAGCCGCAGCAGCAGGTCGCGGAGCATCCGCTCGCCATTCGCGTCGCGGTCGGCGCGTGTCGCAGCGGCGACGACGTACCGCCCCGCCTCGCCAACCTGCTCGGCGAGCATTCGCGCGCCGAGGACTACCACCGCACTCACCGCCAGCGCGACGATGACTTCGAGCAGAGTGAAGCCGGCGCGGCACGGCTTCCGTCGGTCACGGCGCATCGTGCGCTCCGCGCGGGCGATAGAGCATGCTGCGGAGCAGCTCGCGTTTGCCCGACGAGTCCGAGAGCACCAGGACGTAGAGCGTCGGGGCAGGGCGATCGACGCGCATCCGCCATGGCCCCTGGTCGCGCTCTCCGAGGTGGCGGTCGAGATCTTCCCGCGGCCAGAGCGCGACGACGTCGAGGTAGGCACTCGCCTCGCGCATCTCGCGGTCGGCGCGACGCACGGTCTCCACGGTGTGCAGCGACTGCGCGAGCATGGCGACGATCGCCGCGCCGGCCGTGACGAGGATCGCGAGCGCGACGATCGTCTCGAGGAGCACCGCGCCGGCACGGCGGCGGTCAGCGCGCATCGACCGGCCGGCCGGAGCGTATGTCCACCGCCGCACTGCCGTCCTCGGCGATGACGCGTCCATCGGGATGAGCCGTGACAGCGCGGATGGCGCCGCCGTCGGCAACGATCACGGTCACCGGCTTACCTGTGCGGACGGCTCGCTCGCGCGCGCCAATCAGCTCGGCTGCGGCGCGGGCAGCACCGACGGCTACAGGAGCGCGGATCGAGATCGCGGCGACGGTCGCGGCGACGCCGAGGATCGCGACCACGACGAGGAGCTCGACGAGCGTCGCCCCATCGCGCGGGTGCCGCCCCGTAGTCATGGCTGCGGCCTCACCCCATAGACCGCCTGGAGCAGCGCGGCGGCGACGAGCGCGACGAGCGCGCCGAAGGCGACAATCATTCCCGGCTCGATGAACCGGATCGCGCTCTTCACCATCCGGTCGGCGCGCTCCCGCTCGATCCCGGCGGCGCGTGCGGTCATGGCCGCGAGCTGCCCGGTTTCCTCGCCGGCGCGCGCGAGCCGGGCGGCGGTCGCCGTCGCCCCCCTCTCTTCCATCAGCGCGCTCGATAGCCGCTCACCGTGCACGACGCGCGTCCGTACTCTCGTCATCCGCTGCGCGATCGCGGCATCGCCCGCCGCACCGGAGGCATGCTGGAGCGCGGCAGCGATCGGGATACCGGCATCGAGGAGCGCGGAGAGCGCGGAGAGCGTGCGCGACGTCGCGGTCGAGAGGCGCAGGGCTCCCAACCCCGGCGACGCGAGCAGCAACTCGTGCCAGCGCGCGCGCCCCGGGGGCGTGGACACCCAGCGCAGCCAGACCACGGCGAGTGCGGCAGTGGCGATGACCGCGGGGATCGCAGTCGCACGCACCATAGCGGCCACCCGGAGCACAAGCTGTGTCGTCGGCGGGAGCGCCTGACCGAGATCGGCAAGGATCGCCGCGAACTTCGGGAGCACGACACCGGCGAGCAGCGCGACGGCGGCGGTGCCGCCGATCGCCAGCAGCGCCGGGTAAGCGAGCGCACTCCGCAGGGCTGCATCGGTGCGCGCGCGATCATCCATCAGCTCCGCCGCTCGCCGCACCGCCAACGCGAGCCCGCTCCCCGCCTCCCCCGCCTGGACGATCCCGATCACGAGCGGGGGTAGCGAGACCGGCGCGCTGCCAAGAGCACGGGCGAGCGATTTCCCCTCGCGCACGCTGTCGCGCGCGACCGGCAGCAGCGCGCGCCACGAGGGGGGCGCGAGAGCCTCGAGGAGGATGAGGGCGCGCGCGATCGGCAGCCCGGCGTCGAGCAGGTCGGCGAGGATGCGGAGGCCGAGCGCGAGCTCGGCGGCGCTCATGCGTGCCTTGCGCGCCACGCCGGACCCCCGCTCCTCGATCTCCAGCGTCCAGACACCGCGCGCGGCGAGGAGCGCACTGGCCTGCTCACGGCTCGCGGCGCCGAGCGTCCCCAGCTCCAGCGTCCCGTCGGCGCGGGCGGCGCGGTAGCGGAAGGTGACCGTTTCGCTCACGGCCGCACCGGCCCGCCCCATGATGTGACGTCGGCGTCCTCGCCGTCGCCCCCCACGCGGCCGTCGCGGCCCAACGTGTAGAGGTCGAAGCTCGTCGCATTCTCGCGCCCGGGCTGCAGGTAGACGTAGGGTCGCCCCCACGGGTCTGTCGGGACGACCTTGCTCAGGTACGGCCCGCGCCAGTTGCGCGGCGGCTCGCCGGCGGCCGGCATCGTGCGCAGCGCTTCGAGCCCCTGCTCGGTCGAGGGGAAGACATCGTTGTCGACGCGATAGGCGTTGAGCGCGAGTGCGAGCATGTCGACCTGACTTCGCGCCGAGCCCGACTTCGCGTCGCCGACGTTGCGGAACACCGCCGGCGCGACGACGCCGGCGAGCGTTGCGATGATCGCGATGACGACGATCATCTCGATGAGCGTGAACCCCCCGCGCCGGGAGCTCCCGCGACTGCCCCGGTCACTGCTGCACGACACGCAGCACCTCCTCGACGGTAGTGAGGCCCGCCTCGATCTTGCTCCAGCCGTCGGCGCGGATGGTGCGCATCCCGGCCTCCTGCGCGAGCGCTCGCAGGTCTGCCCGCGATGCCCGACCGACGATGGCATCCTTCAGGCTTTCGTCCATGATCAGGAGCTCGAAGAGACCGATCCGCCCCCGGTAACCGGTGCCCCGACATGCCGCGCAGCCCGCGCCGCGCTGGAGGCGCAGGCGACCGATTGGACGGCCCGCGAGCAGGGCAGCACCCTCCGTGGCTGGCGTGTACGTCGTGCGACACCCGTCGCAGATGCGGCGCACGAGTCGCTGCGCGAGCACGCCTTCGACCGTTGCGGCGACCAGATAGTCGGGGACGGCGAGGTCGAGGAGGCGTGGGATGGCGCCGATCGCATCGTTGGTATGGAGCGTCGAGAAGACGAGATGGCCGGTCATCGCCGCCTGGACCGCGGTCTCGGCGGTCTCCCCGTCGCGCATCTCGCCGATCATGATCACGTCGGGGTCCTGGCGGAGAATCGAGCGTAGAGCCGCGCCGAAGGTCACCCCCGACGGCCGGTGGACCGGCATCTGCGTGATCCCAGCGAGCTGGTACTCGACTGGATCCTCGACCGTTATGATCTTCTCGGCGAG
>DATAIN010000517.1:0-2720 GCA_036262635.1 Gemmatimonadaceae bacterium
GTGCGACGGCATGGGCGATCATTGACATCCTTCCTGCGCACCCGATGATCAGCGCTCCCGTCGCCGCTGCGGTCACCGGGCGCACGAAGGCCGTCGTTTACGACGCCATCCGGGAGCTCGTCGCGGCAGGAGTGCTGCTGCCCCTTTCCGAATCGCGCCGCAATCAGACGTGGGAGGCAGCCGGATTGCTGGACCTGCTGGAGAGCCTCGAGACCGGGACGCTCCCGTCGACCGCCTGACGGCGCGCTGTGCGCGAGGAGCAACGCCCACCATCTGAGGGCGCGCCGCCTCTTGACGCGGCTCTCCCTCGCGATATACTGCGCATCATGCGTCGCTCGAGCCTCCTCCTCCTTACCAGTGCCCTCGGCCAGAAGCTTGGTCGCGGGCTCTCGTGCATGGGAGGAAGTACCGAGTAGCGCGACGCTCGAGTCGCGAACGGCCCCTCCCGCGTGATCGTGGGAGGGGCCGTTCTCTTTTCCGGCCATCGCCGACACGCGACGAGACCTTCGCAGCGAGCCGCGCGGCTCGGTGAGCTTCTCGCCACCATCCGCCGCCACCTCGATGCCTCCTTCCACTGCCGCTGAGCGAGCAGCCGGCGCCGCCGCGTCGCCGCCGGATCACGTTCGCATCTTCGACACCACGCTGCGCGACGGCGAGCAATCGCCGGGCTGCACGATGACGCTCGCCGAGAAGCTCGAGGTCGCGCGGCAGCTCGCGCGACTCGGCGTCGACGTCATCGAGGCCGGGTTTCCGGCGGCGTCGCCGGGCGATGCCGACGCGGTGCACGCGATCGCCGCCGAGCTCGCGGGCGGCGACGCCCCCATCGTCTGCGGGCTCGCGCGTGCGACCGAGCGCGACGTCGAGACCTGCCTCGCCGCAATCGCCCCCGCGGCGCGGCCGCGTGTCCACGTCTTCCTCGCGACGTCGAACATCCATCTCGAGCACAAGCTGCGCTGCACGCGCGAGGAGCTCATCGCCCGCGCCCGCGACGCCGTGATGCTCGCCCGGAGCGCGGTGGTGGACGTCGAGTTCTCCCCCGAGGACGCGACCCGCTCCGACCGCGCCTTCCTCCTCGACGTGCTCGCCGCGGTCATCGAAGCCGGCGCGACGACGCTCAACATCGCCGACACCGTGGGCTACGCGACGCCGGCCGAATACGAGGCGCTCATCGCCCGCGTCTGCGCGCTCGCCGCGCGCACCCCGGGTGTCGTCGTCTCGACGCACTGCCACGACGACCTCGGCCTCGCCGTCGCCAACTCGCTCGCCGGGGTGCGCGCGGGCGCGCGCCAGGTGGAGTGCACGATCAACGGGATCGGCGAGCGCGCCGGCAACGCGTCGCTCGAGGAGATCGTGATGGCGCTCGAGACGCGGCGCGACCACTTCGGCGTCGCAACGCGCATCGACACCCGGGAGCTGATGCGAAGCTCGCGCGTCGTCTCTTCCTGCACCGGCTCCTACGTCGCGGCGAACAAGGCGATCGTCGGCGCGAATGCCTTCGCGCACGAGGCAGGGATCCACCAGGACGGGATGCTCAAGCACGCCTCCACCTACGAGATCATCCGCCCCGAGACCGTCGGAGCGGACGGCAGCCAGCTCGTGCTCGGCAAGCACTCGGGCCGCCATGCGCTGCGCACGCGCCTCGCCGCGCTCGGCTACGACCTCGAGGAGGACCGCTTCCTCGAGGTGTTCGCGCGCTTCAAGGAGCTCGCCGATCGCAAGAAGGTCGTCAACGAGCGCGATCTCGCGGTGCTCGCCGCCGGGGCACAGGACCACGCGCCCGCGGGCTGGACGCTGCGGCAGCTTCAGGTCGCGAGCGGGACGCATCTCATCCCCACCGCGACGGTCGAGCTGCGCACGCCGGACGGCGCGACGCGCATCGCCTCGGCGACGGGGACCGGTCCGGTGGATGCCGCCTGCCGCGCGGTGAACGCCATCGTCGGCGAGGTGGCGGAGCTGCAGGGCTTCACCATCCGCAACGTCAGCGAGGGGCTCGACGCGATGGGGGAGGTGACCGTCCGCGTCCGCGACTTCCACACCGGCGCGACCTGCGTCGGACACGGCGCGCACACCGACGTCGTCACCGCCTCCGCCGAAGCGTACGTCGACGCGCTGAACGCCCTCGCCTACGCGCGCCGCCATCGCCCCGCGGAGACGCCGGCCGTCGCTCCTTCGTTCACCTTCGCCGCGGCCGATGCGGTCGCGCCCGGAGCCCACGCGTGAGCACGACCCGTCCACGAACGCTCTTCGAGAAGCTCTGGGACCGTCACGTCGTCCGCGCCCAGACCGAGATGACGCCCGCGGTGCTGTACGTCGATCTGCATCTCGTCCACGAGGTGACCTCCGCGCAGGCGTTCACCGAGCTCCGCCAGCGCGGGCTCCGCGTGCGCGCGCCTGAGCGCACGGTGGCGACGATGGACCACTCGACGCCGACCACGCGCGGCGGGTTCGCCGCGCTGCCGATCCACGACGAGAAGATCGCCTCGCGTGTCGCGCAGATCGAGCAGCTCGCGCGCAACTGCGAGGAGTTCGGGATCGCCCTCCTTCCGCTCGGCGACCGTCGCCAGGGAATCGTCCACGTCATCGGTCCCGAGCTCGGGCTCACCCAGCCCGGGATGACCGTCGTCTGCGGCGACAGCCACACGAGCACGCACGGAGCGTTCGGCGCGCTCGCCTTCGGCATCGGGACCTCGCAGGTCGCCCACGTCCTTGCATCGCAGTGC
>DATAIN010000518.1:0-3141 GCA_036262635.1 Gemmatimonadaceae bacterium
GCCCGATCCTGCCGAGCAGGTCGTCGGCGATCTTGCCGCCGAGGAACACCGCGACGAGCACGATCGCCAGCAGCACGATCACGACGAGCGTCGTCGCCACGTCGGTCGCCTTGCGCCGCACGAAGCCGCGGTCCTCCTCCACGCCGTAGACGACGTTCAGCGCGCGGCCGGCCGCCCCGAACGCGCCCGAGGCGCCGTACAGCGAGGTCAGCAGCGCGAGCACCAGCGCGGTCAGCGCCGTGCTTCGGCTCTTCTGGGCGCCCTCGAGCGCGCTCGTGACCGCGTCGACCGTGTCAGGAGGCGCCCCGACGGAGATCAGGAAGCTCGCCGCGTCGGAGATCAGCCCCTCCTGGCCGAAGAAGCCCAGCAGCGCGACGCCGAACAGCAGCCCGGGGAACAGCGAGAGCAGCGTGTAGTAGGTCAGCGCCGCGGCATGGTCGGTGACCTGGTCCTTCTGGAAGCGCGAGAAGGCGCGCTTG
Source organism: Gemmatimonadaceae bacterium (assembly GCA_036262635.1). Taxonomy (GTDB): domain Bacteria; phylum Gemmatimonadota; class Gemmatimonadetes; order Gemmatimonadales; family Gemmatimonadaceae; genus JABFXC01. Next base: position 480 of record DATAIN010000518.1, read on the forward strand.
AAGTCACCCGCCTGGATCACGGGGCCGGGCCGGCCGTCGCGGACGACGGCGGCGAGCGACCCGGAGTCGGCTGTCATGCCGGTGGAGTGCCCCGCGCCCGTGGCGCCTAGTCCTGCGAGGCGCGCGCGGGCAGCAGCGCGTGGCCGTCCACGACGGCCTGCGCGACGTCGACGACGCGCCGGTTGCCGGCCCGCGCGTGGTCGCGCATCCGCTCGAAGGCGGCCTTGTCGTCGATCGCGTGGCGCTCCATGAGGATGCCCTTGGCGCGCTCGATCACCGCGCGGCGCTGCAGCGCGCTCTCGAGCTGCTCGACCTTCTCGTTCAGCCGCGCAGCCTCGCGGTAGCGGCGGATCGTGACCTCGATCGAGGCCTGCACCTGCTGCGGGTCGTTGGACTCGACGTAGGCGGAGATGCCGCGCTCGGCGGCGCGGGCGACGAAGTCCATGTCGTCGCGGCCGCGCAGCTGCGCGATCACGGGCCCGGAGGCCGTCTCTACCGCCTCGGCGATCAGCGCGAGCGCATGGTCGTCGTCCTGGTGGACGACGACGATCGTCAGGTCGGGGTCCTCGCGCACGATCAGCTCGGCGGCCTCGTCGACGGAGACGGCGAACGGGGTCACCTCGTGGCCGAGGCCCTGCAGCACCTCGGCGAGGCTCTGCAGCGCCCGTTCGTCCTCGTCGGCGAGCAGGACGGTGAGGTTGGTCTCGTGGCGAGTCCCGACGGCCGGAGTGGAACTCATACCGGCACATCCGCCGACGCAATACACTGTGATGCGCCGAGGTCCAGCCTCCCGCCTGCGGCACCACAGCGCCCAAACTGCCCGGCGCTGCTTCGCTGCATGACGAGGATGGGGTTGCGAGTCATCGAAGGTCTACCGAGCCTGCCGGGGGCGGGCCAACAATCTACCGACCGCCGAGCACCAGCTCCGGCGATCACGATCGAGGACCGCGCCACGCGCTCGCGCGAGGACCGTCGCCTGCTGCTCCAGTACCACGAGGGCGGCGACGCGACGGCCCGCGACGCGCTCGTGGAGCGCTTCCTGCCGCTCGCGCGGCAGCTGGCCCGCCGCTACCAGCGCGGCGGGGAGCCCCTTGACGACCTCGTCCAGGTCGCCTCGCTCGGCCTGCTGAAGGCGATCGACCGCTTCGACCCGAACCGCGAGACCGCGTTCTCGTCGTTCGCGGTGCCGACGATCCTCGGCGAGCTCAAGCGCCACTTCCGCGACAAGGGCTGGTCGGTCCGCGTCCCGCGCGACCTGCAGGAGCTCGCCGTCAAGGTCGACCGGGTCGGCGACCAGATGAGCCGCGAGCTCGGCCGCGCGCCGACCCCCGGCGAGATCGCCGAGTCGATCGGCGTCACCCAGGAGCAGGTGCTCGAGGCCCGCGAGGCCGCCGGCGCCTACCGCGCCGTCTCGCTGGATCGTCCGCGCGACGACGACGACGAGGACGGCGCCGGGATCGCGGACGCGGTCGGCATCGACGACCCCGGCTTCTCCGTCGCCGAGGATGCCGCCACCGTCGAGCGGCTGATGCGCGTGCTGACCGAGCGCGAGCGCGAGGTGCTGCGGCTGCGCTTCGAGGAGGACCTCACGCAGTCGGAGATCGGCACCCGCGTCGGCGTCTCCCAGATGCACGTCTCGCGCCTGATCCGCCAGTCCGTCGCGCGCCTGCGCGAGGTGGCGGAATCGGGCACCCCGCCCGCCTGACCCCGGGCGCGCCGGCCCGGCGCGCGCGGTCCGTACTGGCGCGCGGCGCGCGGGCGTGGCAATGTTCGCGACAGGGATTGGACAGCGGCTGTAGGCTCCGCGCTGGAACCGGTTCCATTGGGGTTCAGGAGAGAGAGGAGAGGGAGACCGGATGGCTGAGATCCAGTTCAAGGGGATCACCAAGCGCTACCCGGACGGCTTCGAGGCGGTCAAGGCGATCGATCTCGACATCGCCGACGGCGAGTTCATGATCCTCGTCGGCCCGTCGGGTTGCGGGAAGTCGACGGCGCTGCGGATGATCGCCGGACTGGAGGACATCACGGACGGCGACCTCGTCATCGGTGGCGAGCGGGTCAACGACCTGCCGCCGCGCGATCGAGACATCGCGATGGTCTTCCAGAACTACGCGCTGTATCCGCACATGACCGTGCGCGAGAACATGGGCTTCGCGCTCAAGCTCGCCAAGGCCGACCAGGGCGAGATCGACCGCAAGGTCTCCGAGGCGGCCAAGATCCTCGACCTCGAGCAGCACCTCGAGCGCAAGCCGGCGAACCTCTCCGGCGGTCAGCGCCAGCGCGTCGCCATGGGCCGCGCGATCGTGCGCGACCCGAAGTGCTTCCTGATGGACGAGCCGCTGTCGAACCTCGACGCGAAGCTGCGCGTGCAGATGCGCACCGAGGTCTCGCGCATCCAGCGCCGGCTCGGGACCACGATGGTCTACGTGACACACGACCAGACCGAGGCCATGACGCTCGGCGACCGCGTCGCCGTCATGCGCGCCGGCATCATCCAGCAGGTCGACTCGCCGGCCACGCTCTACGACGACCCGATCAACCTGTTCGTGGCCGGCTTCATCGGGTCGCCGTCGATGAACTTCCTGCCGGCGCGGCTGGAGGGCGACACGATTCGCCTCCCGTTCGGCGACGCCCCGCTGCCGGAGTGGCTGCGGTCGCGCCT
>DATAIN010000519.1:0-7455 GCA_036262635.1 Gemmatimonadaceae bacterium
GACCGAAGTCCGCAAGCTCGCCGAGCGGAGCCAGGCGGCGGCGAAGGAGATCACCCGCCTCACCGGGTCGAGCCAGGAAGTCGCCGAAGCCTCGAGCGCGTTGCTCGCCGAGCTGGTGCCCTCCATCCGCAAGACGGCGAACGTCGTGCAGACGGTGGCCGCCGCGTCGGCGGACCAGGCGTCGGGGATCGAGCAGGTGACGCGCGCGCTCGGCCAGGTGGACGAGATCACCCAGCGCAACGCGGCCGCGGCCGAGGAGCTGGCGGCGATGGCGGAGGAGATGTCCGCGCAGGCCGATACGCTCCAGCGGCAGGTGAGCTTCTTCCGCGTGAAGGGCGACGGCGTCCCCGCGCCCGCGTATCGCGCGACGATCGATCGGGAGAAGCCGGTCGGAGTCTGACGGCGTGAGAGGATGAATGCGACGAGGCCCGGGATCCCGGGCCTCGTCGCTTTTTCGGCGGGGTTTGCGGGCTCGCGGGGTACGGCTAGTCTTTCCCCGGTCATGTTTCTCCCGCTCCTCGTCCTGCTCGCGCTCGCGGAAGGCTATCGCCGCACGCGGCATCGCATCGCCGCGGTGCGGCCGCGGCTCGCGCCGGCGTGGCGCGAGCTCCGCGCGGACTGGGCGAACGCGCTGCGCGGCGTCGCATGGTGGGAGTGGGCGTCGCTCGCCGCGGCGACAGCGCTCGCGCTGGCGCTGCGGCTACGCGATCTCCACCAGCCGATCCGCTACGACGAGGCCGCGACGTGGCTCGACTATGCGTCGAAGCCGCTGCTCGCCGGGCTCTCGGATTATCGCTTCCCGAACAACCATCTCTTCCACACGCTGCTCGTGCACGTGTCCGCGGCGCTTTTCGGCGACTCGCCGGCGGCGCTGCGCATTCCGGCGCTGGTGGCGGGGGTGCTGCTCATTCCGCTGACGTGGGGCGTGGCGCGCGCGTACCACTCGCCGGCCGCCGCGACGCTCGCGGCGACGCTCGCCGCGACCTCGGCCAGTCTGGTGCTGTACTCGACGAATGCGCGCGGCTACACGATCGTCTGCTGCCTGACGATGGCGATCGCGCTCCTCGCGGCTCGCCAGCGGACGCGTGACAACGTCGCCGGGTGGCTCGCGATCGCGCTGCTCGCCGCGCTCGGCGCCTGGACGATCCCGATCATGCTCTACCCGCTGCTCGGCATCGCGCTCTGGCTGTGGGCGGAAGCGCGGGCGGGGGACGCGCTGCTCGACGCGCGGACGATGCGGGCGCGACTCGGCTGGACGGGCGCGGTGACGGCGGCATGCTGCGCGATCCTGTACATGCCGGTGATCGCGCGGAGCGGGATCGGGCTCGTGGTGGGGAATCGCTTCGTGCGACCACAGTCGCGGAGCTCGTTCTTCGCGGCGCTGCCGAACTTCTACGCGCTGCTGTGGGAGGACTGGACGCGCGGATGGCCGGTCTGGCTCGCGCTCGTCGTCGCGGCCGGCGCACTGGTCGCACTCTTCGCGCGGCACGCGGGCAAGCCGCGCATCCCGCTGTTCGGCGCGGCGCTCGCCGCCGCGACCACGCTGCTCGTGGTCAACGGGCGCGTGCCGTATCTCCGCGTCTGGCTGTTCCTCCTCCCGCTGCTGATCGTGGCGGCGGGGGGCGGGCTCGCGTGGCTGGGTGCGCGCGCACTCGCGGCGCTCGGCATCGCGCGCGACAGCACGATTGCGCGAGCGACGCTGCTCGTCGGCGCGGGCGCGCTGGGAATCGCGGGCGCGACGAGCCTCGTGCGGAGCGACGTCGTGCGGCGCGCCGACGACACGGGGACGTTGCGCGACGGCGCGGCGATCGCCGCGCTGCTGGCGCGCGACGTCGGGCCGCGCGATCGCGTCATCGCGACCGCGCCGACCGACGTGCCGCTCGCGTACCATCTGCAGCGGCTGCACCTCGCGCACGATCTCCTGCGCGCAACCCCCGATTCCGCCCCGCGGCTCTGGGTGGTCGTGAACGACGCCGACGGCCAGCGTCTGCCCGAGCTGCTCGACGCGGCGCAGGTGATGACGATCGACTTCGCGGCGCCGCGGCTCGTGGCGCGTCTGCCGGAGGCGCGGGTGTTCGCGCTCGATCGCGTGCAGCCGGGGTGCGGGCTCGATCGGTCGCGCTGCCGTTAGGCAGCGATCGTGTGACGGCGACCGCGTCACGCGCGTGCGCCGCGTCACAGGTGAGTGTTTCGCGCGTGCGAGCGTGCCGACAGTCGTGTCCGATCGCCGGTGCGGGTTCGCGGCTTGCTTGTGTGCGCGAACGTCCACCCCAGTCAGGAGAGCACGAATGCAGATAGTCCGATTCGCCACGATGTCTCTCGTTGCCGCGACGATGATCACCGGGTGCGTGACGTCGCGGACGTTCAAGAGGTCGGTGGCTGCGCAGCAGGCTGCGCTCGACACGGAGCGGCGTGAGCGCCTCGCCGCCGACAGCTCGTACGCGATCGAGCTCGGCGCCGTGCGCGCCGACGTCGCGACGCTGCGGAACGACCTGAACAACCTGCGCACCGAGTTCGGCGCGAAGATCACGGCGATGGAGGGGGCGGTGAAGGTGACCTTCCCGATCAACTTCGCGTTCGACGACGCGACGGTGCAGCCCGAGGGCGTCGCCGCGGTGCAGCGTCTCGCACAGGTCGCGCAGAAGCACTTCAACGGATCGGTGATCACCGTCGAGGGGTTCGCGGATCCGGCGGGAAGCCAGTCGTACAACCTCGAGCTGTCGCGGCGGCGCGCCGACAACGTGCGCGCCGAGCTTCTGGCGAACGGGCTGAACTCGGAGAACGTGCGCGCGGTGGGCTACGGGAAGACCCGCCTCGTGAACCCGGGCGCCTCGCACGACGAGCCGGGCGCGGAGGCAAATCGCCGGGTGGTGTTCGTGATCGAGACGAAGGGGAACCCCGCGTCGATGACGGCGAGCGCGGGATCGCCGACGGTCCAGTAGCACCGACCATCGCCCGGCGCTTGCGTCAGGACGCGGCGCGGGGCGAATGTGGAGGGCCGGCGGGAAGGGGCGCGGCGAGTGTCGCGCCCCTTTCGCGCCCTCACCCTCCGCACGCATGACACGTCGCCACTCGCTCGCGGCGCTCGCGCCGCTGATGCTCCTCGCCGCCCCCGCCTGCTCGGCGCAGCGCACCGCGCCTAACGTGTCGCCGGCGCCGGTCGTCGCCGGCCGCCCGATCAGCTTCGAGGATTTCGCGACGATGCCGGGGGTCTCCGATCCCCAGCTCTCGCCCGACGGCTCGCAGCTCCTCTACGCGGTGCGCACGACGGACATCGCCGCGAATCGCCGCACCACGCGGACCTTCGTCATGCCGGTCGCGGGCGGTGCGCCGCGCCAGTTCCCCGACGCGAGCACCAACGCGACGGAGGCACGCTGGTCGCCCGACGGGAAATGGGTCGCCTACACGACGGGCGGTCAGATCTGGGTCGCCGACGCGAGCGGTGGCGCGAAGAAGCAGCTGACGAACATCAACGCTGGGGCGGGGGGACCGGTGTGGGCGCCGGGGAGCGACCGCATCGCCTTCACGACCGCTGTCTATCCCGACTGCGCCGACGAGGCGTGCAACGTCGGCAAGTCGAAGGAAGCCGACACGAGCAAGGTGAAGGCCCACATCGCCGACAACCTGCTCTACCGCCACTGGACCGCGTACAGCGACGGGACGCGCTCGCATCTGTACGTGGTGTCGGTGGGCGGGGGCGCGCCCGTCGATCTCACCGCGCGCGCCAACTACGACGTGCCGCCGCCGCCCTTCGGCGGAAGCGAGGCGTACGCCTGGTCGCCGGACGGGCGCGAGATCGCGTACAGCGCGAAGGATCAGGGGCGTGCCGACGCGTGGACGACGGACGTGAACCTGTACCTCGTCCCCGCCGACGGGAGCGCGCCGGGTCAGGCGATCACCGCCGCGAACCAGGGCGCCGACCAGAATCCCGTCTACTCACCCGACGGGAAGTACATCGCCTACCAGTCGCAGGCGCGCGCCGGCTTCGAGTCGGATCGGCAGCGGCTGATGCTGTACGACCGCGCGGCGAAGACGAGCCGAGAGCTGCTCCCGAGCTGGGATCGCAACGCCGACTCGTACTTCTTCGCCCCGGATTCGCGCACGGTCTACATCGCGACGACCGACCGGAGCCGCGACAAGCTCTATCGCGTCGCGTTAGGCGCGAACGCGACAGCGAGCGGCGCGCCGGCGCCGGTGGTCGCCGACCGGAACAACGTCGCCTTCAACCTCGCGCGCGACGGGCGCACCCTCGCCTGGCAGCGCGACGCGGCGGACCGGCCGACCGAGATCTGGGTGTCGCGCCAGACGAGCCGCGGGTGGGACGCGCCGCGGCAGCTCACGCACGAGACGGACGCGAAGGTCGCGCAGCTCGCCCTCCGTCCGGCCGAGGAGTTCTGGTACGTCGGCGCGGGGGGTGACAGCGTGCAGGGCTTCGTGATCCGTCCGCCGCAGTTCCAGGCGGGGAAGAAGTATCCGATGGTGCTGCTGGTGCACGGCGGACCGCAGGGCGCGTGGCTCGACAACTGGCACGGCCGCTGGAACTACCAGATGTTCGCGTCGCCCGGCGAGGTCGTCGTGTTCGTGAACCCGCGCGGCTCGACCGGCTACGGCCAGCGCTTCGTGGACGAAGTCACGAAGGATTGGGGCGGGCGGGCGTACGAGGACATCATGAAGGGAGTGGACGCGGCGATCGCGAAGTTCGCGTTCATCGACTCGACGCGGATGGCAGCGGCCGGCGGCTCGTACGTCGGCTACATGACGAACTGGATCAACGGCCACACCAACCGCTTCAAGGCGCTGGTGACGCACGCGGGCGTCTTCAACCTCGAGTCGATGGCCGGCGCGACGGAGGAGCTCTGGTTCACCGACTGGGAGTTCGGCGGCCCGTGGTGGGACACGACCGCGTCGGCGCAGCAGTACCGGAAGTGGTCGCCGCATCTCTATGTCGCGAACATGAAGACGCCGACGCTGGTGCTGCACGGCGAGATGGACTATCGCGTGCCCTACACGGAAGGACTCTCCCTCTTCACCGCGCTCCAGCGGCGCGACGTGCCATCGCGGCTCGTCGTCTTCCCCGACGATGGCCACTGGATCGGGAAGCCGCAGAATCAGCGGCTGTGGTGGAGCGAGGTGAATGGCTGGATCTCGAAGTACACCAAGCCCGGGCCGGTGATGTAAGGCGACGTGGGACGTGGGACGTGAGACGTGAGACGTGCGACGTGAGACGTGGGATCAGAGCGGGAGCAGCAACTGCTCGTCGTACCTCGGCGACGCGACCTGCTGCGCGATCATGTCGGCGGTGTCCGACTCCTCGTCGTCCGCTGACGGGTCGTAGCTCCAGCCGCGGACGCCGTACTTGCGGCAGAGACGATCGAAGAAGCGGCGGAGACCTTCGCGGTACTTCTCTCCCGCGTTGCTGTCGTGCGCGTAGGTGTTGCGATAGCGCTCGGCGAGATGCGGGAACTCCTGCGCGATCCAGGGAAGATACCGCTGGCGGGCGGTGGACTGCAGTCGGAGTGCGCAGGAGTAGACGTGTGTCGCTCCGGCTTCGGCGACGCGCTTCACCAGCTCCTCGAGCTGCGACGGGTTGTCGGTGATGCCGGGGAGGACCGGCATGCAGTTCACGCCGATGTCGATCCCCGCGTCGCGCACGCGCGCGAGCGCGCGGATGCGCGACTCCGGCGTCGGTGCGCGCGGCTCGACGCGGCGCGCGAGCTCGCGGTCGATCGTCGTGATCGTGAGATGGATCGAGAGCCGCGAGTGACGGTTGATGCGCGAGAGGACGTCGATGTCGCGCGTGATCAGGGGGCTCTTCGTGATGATCGCCACCGAGAGGTCGGGATGCTCGGCGAGCGTCTCGAGGATTCCGCGCGTCACTCGGAACTTGCGCTCGGCGGGCTGGTACGGGTCGGTCGCCGTGCCGATGACGATGCTGTCACCCTCGATGAGCGCGCGGTGCTTGTCGCTCCCGTGGCGCAGCGTCTTGCGAAGCACCTGCGGCGCGTTGTCCTTCACGAAGATGTGCCGCTCGAAGGCGAGCCAGGGAGGCATCGTCGCGAAGTCGCCGGCGAGCTCCCCGTCGACGTCGCCACTCGCCACCGCGCGCTCCATCGCGTAGCGATGCGCGTACCGCGCGTAGCAATACGAGCATCCGAAGGCGCAGCCGACGTACGGGTTCACCGACCAGTAGCCCATCCCCGTCACCTCCGGCCCATTGAGCACGCTCTTCGCAGGCGCGGAGTGGTAACGGATGTCCTTCTGCTCACCGATGACGGGCAGCATCCGGCCGTTCCCCCTGGCCAATTCCGGGAAGAGCACGGACTGGACGAGCGAGCGGTTGCTACGCATGGTTCGGGACGCGGAATTCGGGGCGCTGCTTCATACCCGAATATATCCCGAATCCACGGGCGGCGCGAGCGGCGGACGCGGCCATGATGGCCGGCCGCGGATCCGCGCCGCGAACTCGAACTACAGGAGACGACTCTCGATGCGACGATCCCTCACGATGTTGCTGGCGGCGGGGATGCTCGGCGCCTGCGCCAGCGCGGGCGGCTTTCCGAAGACGCAGGATTCCGGGCCGGCGATCGCGACGGCGGAGCGCGCGATCAACGAAGCGGTGAGCGCCGGTGCCGACACGCTCGCGGCGGGGATCATGAAGGACGCGAGGATGCATCTCGACGCGGCGAGGGCGGAGGCGAGTGTTCGCAAGCCCGCGCAGGCCGAGCTGCACGCGCGTGAGGCGACGGCGGACGCGCGCTATGCCCGCAGCGTGGCGCGGCAGCTCACGGCCGAGCGCAGCCAGTCCGACGCCCAGGCCGCGCTCGCCGCGCTGCCGCCGCAGGGAGACGACCGATGACGAGAATCCGGCGGACCCTACCGATCGCGCTGAGCGTGGTCGCCGCCGCGTGTGTCACCGCGAAGGCACCGGCGGCACTGACGCAGGCCGAGCAGCTGTATCACGCCCTCGAGGCGCGCGGCGCCGAGCAGCGTGCCGAGGCGGAGATGATCAAGACGCGGCAGGCGGTGGAGGAGGCGCGGATGGCGGTGACGATGAATCGCGCGCAGGCCTACGCCGACGGTCTCGCCCATGTCGCGCTGCGCCAGGCGCAGACCGCGGAAGCGGAGGAACGTCGCGCGATCGCGGCGCAGACGGCCGACAGCCTGCGCACGGCGCGGCTCAACAAGCTGCTCACCCTCACCGAGGCGCAGCGGGCCGCGCTCGCGCAGCAGCAGCAGCTGTCGCAGTCGGAGATCGCCGCGCTCCGGCAGCAGAACACCGCGGCCGAGCAGCGTGCGGACTCGCTGCGCCGCGCGGCCGAGGAAGCGAACGCGAAGCTCAACGACGCGCTGACGCAGCTCCGGTCGCTCGTCGCCGAGATCACGAACATCAAGGAGACGTCGCGCGGCCTCGTGATCAGCCTGAGCGACATCCTGTTCGACGTGAACAAGGCGACG
>DATAIN010000520.1:0-2938 GCA_036262635.1 Gemmatimonadaceae bacterium
CGAAGAGGTCATCGCCCGCGCCCGCGCCGCCGGTGCCGCGGGGATCGTCTGTATCGGCGAGTCGCTGGCCGCCGCCGCGCGCGCGCGTGAGATCGCCCGCGCGCATCCGGGCTTCCTCTGGCACACCGCGGGCGTCCATCCGCACGACGCGGCGGCGTTCGACGCGACGCGCGATGGCGCGGCGATCCGCGCCGAGCTGGGGCGCGGCGCAGTAGCGCTGGGCGAATGCGGTCTCGACTACCATTACGACAACTCACCACGCGAGCTGCAGCGCGCCTGCTTCGGCGTGCAGCTCGCGATCGCGGCCGAGCTGAAGCTCCCTGTCGTCGTGCATACCCGCGAGGCGGAGCCTGACACGCTGGCGATGGTCCGCGAGGCCGGCGCGGGCGGTGTGCGCGGCGTCCTGCACTGTTACACCGGCTCGCACGGGCTCGCCGAAGCGGCGCTCGAGGCCGGATGGTGCGTCTCGTTCAGCGGGATCGTCACCTTCAGGAAGTGGGACGATCTCGCGCTTCTTCGTCTCGTTCCCGACGACCGGCTGCTCGTCGAGTCGGACTCCCCGTATCTCGCGCCGGTGCCCAATCGCGGCAGGCGCAACGAGCCGGCCTGGGTCGCGCACACCGTCGCTCGTCTTGCGGAGGTGCGCGGCGTCGAGCCGCAGCAGCTGGCGGAGCGCACCGCGGACAATGCGCGCCGCCTTTTCAACCTCGCGCACTCCGGGTAGAATGCGCTCGAGGGCGCGTTTGGCGCCCCGCGAACTCTTCCCGGAGCGATCGTGAGCACGAAGACCATTCAGACCGACCGCGCGCCGGCCGCCATCGGCCCCTACTCCCAGGCGATCGCCGCGAACGGCTTCCTCTTCACCGCCGGCCAGATCGCCATCGATCCCGCCACCGGGCAGGTCGTCGACGGGGACGTCGTCGCGCAGAGCGAGCGCGTGCTCGCCAACCTGCGCGCGATCCTCGAGGCGGGCGGCGCGTCGATGAACGACGTGGTGAAGACGACGGTCTTCCTCGCCGACATGGCCGACTTCCCGCGCATGAACGAAGTCTACGCACGCGCATTCGGCCAGACGCGACCCGCCCGCTCGACGGTCCAGGCCGCGGGGCTGCCGCGCGGCGTACTGGTCGAGATCGAGGCCATCGCCGTCGCACGTTAGGCAGCACCGCCGCCGCCGGTCCGCGCCGGCGTTCTCTCACCCCCATCGCCATGAGCAACTCACGCGAGGAGCTGTTTCGCCTGACGCAGTTCGCGCGCTGCGCCGGTTGAGCGTCCAAGCTGGGTCCGGGTGACCTGACGCGCGCCCTCGCGCCGCTCGTGCGGCGCGACGATCCCCGTCTTCTCGTCGGTCATGAGACCTTCGACGACGCGGGGATCGTTCGGCTGTCCGCCGACCTCGCGCTCGTGCAGACGGTGGATTTCTTCGCGCCGATCGTCGATGACCCGTACGACTTCGGCCGCGTCGCCGCCGCGAACGCGCTCTCCGACGTCTACGCGATGGGCGGTGAGCCGCTCACCGCGCTCAACATCGCCGCGTTCCCCCTCGGCAAGCTGCCCATCGAAGTGCTCGGCGAGATTCTCCGCGGCGGGCAGGATGTCGTGCACGCGGCGGGAGCGCTCGTCGTCGGCGGACACACCGTCACCGACGAGGAGGTGAAGTTCGGTCTCGCCGTGACGGGGCGCGTACATCCCGACCGCATCCTCAGCAACGCCGCCGCCGAGCCGGGTGACGTCATCGTCCTCACCAAGCCGCTCGGCACGGGCATCCTCGCCACGGCGGGGAAGCGCGGCACGCTCTCCGCGGAGCATCGCGCCGCGATGATCGCTTCGATGACGACCCTGAACGCCGACGCCAGCCGCGCGGCCACGGACCTCGGAGTTCGCTGCGCCACCGACGTCACCGGATTCGGGCTGCTCGGCCACATCTCGCACATTGCGCGTGCGAGCGGCGTCACCATCCGGATCGACCGCGCGGCGGTGCCCTTCCTTCCCGGCACTCGCGAGGCATGGGAGGGCGGCGCGCGCACCGGTGGCGCGGAACGCAACGACGAATTCGTCGAGCCTCTCATGCAGTGGGGAGACGCGACGGCCTTCGGGCGCGCGGCCTTCGTCGACCCGCAGACGTCGGGCGGATTGCTCGTCGCGGTCCCTCGCCCGCGCGCCGGCGACTATCTTTCGCGGGTCCGCGGTGCCGTCGCGATCGGCGAGATCCTCGCGCGCGGCGCGGCGGGCATCGTCCTCGCGTGAGCGAGGGGGCGCATGGGGCCTGGTGGCTTCCCCAGTCTTCAAAACTGGTGCGACCCGACCACGTCGGGTTGGGTGGGTTCGATTCCCACACGCTCCCGCCACGCGGCGGGCCATCGACCCGAGAACCGGCGAGTCCCACCGAATGACCTGTCTGGACGTTAGGCGCCGCTCCTGGCCCGCGCGCGTGGCCGCCGTCGCGCCGCTGCTGCTCGTCACGCTCCTCGCGGCGCGCGTCGCGAGCGCGCAGGTCACCGACACGACGCGCGGTCCCCGTCCGACGCCCACGCTCACCCTGCCGCGCGCCGACGCGAAGCCGCCGATCACCCCGCGCCGCGCCTTCTTTTACTCGCTCCTCGCGCCCGGCAGCGCCCAGTCGATCCTCGACCGGCCGACGGCGGGATCGATCTTCGTCAGCGTCGAAGCGGGCGCGCTCGTCATGATCGCCAAGTCCACCAACGATCTTCGTGCCGCGCGGCGCCTCGCCCGCGACTCCGTGATCAGTGCATACAAGGTCGACGCGACCACCGGCGACACGACCATCGTCCGTCGACAGACCACCGGCGGCGCGCGCGCCGAGACGCGCATCGGGCCCCGCCGCGCGTTCGTCGAGGACTGGCTCACCATCCTGATCGTCAACCACTTCCTCGCCGGCGCCGACGCCTACGTCGCCGCCAACCTCTGGGACGTCCCC
>DATAIN010000521.1:0-9306 GCA_036262635.1 Gemmatimonadaceae bacterium
CTCGAGGTTGTCGACCACCGTGGTCACATTGCTCCCGCTGCGGAGGATCTTCCGGCAGAGCTCGGACTGGGGCATCGGCCCGAGATGGAACAGCGCCTCGAGCACGCCGAGCTGACTCTCCGTGAGATCGTGCTCCTGCTGGAGCCGCTGCGTGAGCCGCCCGGTGACTGTGCTCGACGCACGCGTCATCTTCACGAAGGCGTCGAGCGCCTGGACTTCCCTCGGGGAGCCGCGATGATGGGATGGCATGTGGACGTCGAATTGTTCGATGTCGAAATATAATGGAGCGATGAGCGATGAGCAATGAGTGATCCCGAGAGCGCGGGCGGCGGGGTGCGGATCGACAAGTGGCTCTGGGCGGCGCGGTTCTACAAGACGCGCTCGCTCGCGGCGGATGCCGTGACCGGGGGGAAGGTCGAGCTGAACGGAGAGCGAACGAAGCCGGCCAAGGCGGTGAAGCCGGGCGACACGGTCCGGGTGCGCTCCGGGGTGTTCGAGCAGATCGTGCTCGTGCGCGCGCTGTCGGAGCGGCGCGGGCCGGCGAGCGTCGCGCAGACGCTTTACGAGGAAACCGCGGAGAGCGCCGCCGCTCGCGCGAAGATGGCCGAGCGGATGCGCTACGAGGCCCCGATCGGGGCGGAGAGCGGTCGGCCGAGCAAGAAGGACCGCCGCGACATCCGGAAGCTCCGCGACCGCTGAGCGCGCGGCGTCAGGGCGCGACTGGCACGCGGAGGCGCGTCGGATTGCTCTCGTTCCCGGCGCGATCGACCGCGGTGACGACGATGTCGCGCGCGCCGGCGGGAACCGTGTAGGTGGTCGCCTTCGCGGGAACGATCGCCGCGGTCCAGCCGCCGAGCGAATCCGCGCGGGTGCGAACGGTCCAGAGCGCGGGCGCTTCCTTTCCGCCGCGGCGGATCGTGATCTCCGCCGGGAGGGGAGCGGGCATGACCGAGGGACCGAGCGGCGGAGCGGGCGCGGGCTGCGGCGCGGCCAGTGCGACCTTCGGCGCGAGCGGCGGTGTGCGATCGAGCCAGCGCGACGCCGGGACGAGCGCGGGCGCGGCGTAGAGATCGGCCGCGAGGCGCTCGTTGAGCGAGTCGGGGTCCTGCATGAAGGCGACGGCGCTGAAGTGCACGTTCCCCGAGGCGCCCGTCTGCGCGCGCGTCAGGCGGATCTGGTCGAGCACTTCCTGTGCGCGCCAGCCGCTCGCGTCGCCCGCGCCGGCCTTCGACGTGTAGTTCCCGACCCAGATGTTACGGCGCTTGACGTTCTGCTCGACCCACCACGAGAGCAGCGTCGGATAGCTCTGCGCCGTCTGGGCGATGGGCCAGTAGAGCTGCGGGGTGAAGTAGTCCACCCAGCCGTTGCGCAGCCACTTCCGCGAATCGGCATAGAGCCGCGCGTACGCGTCGTAACCGGTGATGGTCGGCGGATTCCCCGGCCGCCAGATGCCGAAGGGGCTGACGCCGAACTTCACCCACGGCTTCACGTCGTGGATGCCGTCGTACAGCGCATGCACGAGCAGGTCCACGTTCCGGCGGCGCCAGTCGTCGCGCGCGAGCTTCCCGCCGGCGCGGCGGTACTTCCGGAAGCTGCGGTCGTCGGGGAAATCGATCACCCGTCCGCCGCGGTCGTATTCCTGGTACGGGTAGAAGTAGTCGTCGATGTGGACGCCGTCGATGTCGTACCGGCGCACGACGTCGAGCACGACGCGGACGGTGCGCTGCCTGACGGCCGCCTCACCCGGATCCATCCAGAGGTACGGCCCGTATTGCTTGACGTACGACGGCATCGTGCGCGAGACGTGGCTCGCCGAGTGCGGCGACTTCTGCGCGGGAGTGCCGGCGCGATAGGGGTTGAACCAGGCGTGCAGCTCGAGCCCGCGCGCGTGCGCCTCGCGCACCGCGAAGGCGAGCGGGTCGTACCAGGGCGAGGGGGCCTTCCCTTCCTGCCCGGTGAGGAATTCCGACCACGGCTCGATCTTCGACGCGTAGAGCGCGTCCGCGGCGGGACGCACCTGGAGCACGATCGCGTTGAGGTGGAGCGCGGCCGCGCGATCGAGAAGGGCGATGAGCTCGGCCTGCTGGTCGCACGGCTCCATCCCGCGGCGCGACGGCCAGTCGATGTTCGCCACCGACGCGACCCACACGCCGCGGAACTCGCGCTGGATCGGCGGCGGATCGTCCGCGCCCTGCTGCGCGGAAGCAGCGAGCGGGAGCAGCGCGAGAGCGAGCGAAAGGGCGTGCGATGCGAGGCGACTGGTCATCCGCAAGAAACTAGCGGACGACACCGCGCACAGGCACCGCTCCCCGATCAGGGCTCGCGGTTCCCGCGCGGACGTCCGCCTTCACCGCCCGGCCCGCCGCCCATTCCGCGCCGGATGGGGGTCTTCACGTCATCGGGGAGCTTCGCCCACTGCTCGGCGGTCAGCGCCGCCTGCGCGTCCCTCATCGCCTGCGTCATGAACTGGCGCGCCTCGCCAAGCCGGCGTCCCATCGTCACCTGCATCGACATGAAATCGACGTTCTTCCCCTGCTTCGCGATCGCGTCGGCGAGCTCGTTGATGGTCGGGTCGATCTTCGCCTGGAGGGAATCACCGAGGGTCTTGAGCCGCGACTGCTGCTCGTCGGTGAGCGCGAGGCCCGCGGAATCCTTCACCGCGAGGATGCGATAGAACGGGTTGGTGAAGCCGCGGCGCATGCGCTCCTTCAGCGCGTCGGCGGTGAGCGGCTGTCCGTTCTGCCCGCCGACCACGTTGAAGAATCCGCGGCGCATGTCGTCCATCCCGATCTGCCAGCGCCCCTGCAGCCCGATCTGGAAGGGGGAGGTGAAGCCGCCGCGGTTGCTCTGCGCGCCGAAGTGCTCGTTCACCTGGTAGATGTAGCGCTTCGCGGCGTTGTCGAAGCCGCGGACGTAGAGCAGCGTGCGATCGGTGAACGACTGCTGTCCCCACCCCTTCAGCTCGTCGTTCCCGTGCACGAGCTGATCGACGCCCGCGAGGACGTTGAGCATCTGGAGCGAGAGGGTGAGCCGCCGGTTCAGCCCGAACGACACCGGCCGCCAGTTGAGCTGCATGTCGAGCGCGCCCGTCCACGGGCCGGTGCAGCTGTTGCGGCCGGCGATCGTCGAGCGCTGCCGCACGAGACAGTCGCGCGCGCGCGCCGGCGCGCCGGCGAGGAGGCGGCTCATCCCGTTCAGGAGCGCCGTGTCCCCGGCGATCGCGGGATCGGCCGGATCGTAGACGAAGGCGCGATCGTTCCGCGAGCCGTCGCCATTCACGTCGCCCGCGATCATCGGCGAGTAGGCGGCACCCGAGCTCGCGCGCGCGATCACGCTCGCGTCGAGCGAGGGGGTGACCGGGTGCAGGAGCTGCGCGAAGATCTGATGCCGCCGATCGAGGTCGCTGCGCGCCCAGCTCGCGACGTTGGGATTGCCCCCCGTGCTGCCGCCGCCGAACCCTCCCTCGCCGAAGCCGAAGCTCTGATCGCGCGAGCGGCTCCACGTGTAGCCGGTGTTGAAGCTGGTGCCGCGGAGCGCGAAGCCGGTGAGCGAGACGGTGACCTGCTTCGTGTCGGAGTGCAGCGTCGAGGCGAGATGGTTGACCGTGCCGAAGGCGCCGTTGCGGCGCGAGTAGAGGAGCGACGTCTGCCCGGTGGCGGGCACCACCGAGTCCGACGGGACGTAGACGGGTCGCCCGGCCTCCGTCGACAGGGTGAACTTCGGCGCCGCGCCGAGATTGAGATCGGTGACGCCCGGCTGGGCGACGCCGCGCGCCCAGGTCCCGTCCACCGAGAGCCCGTAGCGCTCGCGGAAGCGCCGCGTCAGGCCTAACGATCCACGCCAGGCACGCGGCGCGGCGAAGTCGGGGTCGAAGACGATGACGTTGCGGCGCCCGCCGACGCTCGACACCGTGCCGCAGTCGCTCGGGATCGTCGCGGGGTCGTTCCGGTACATCGTCCAGTCGGGGGCCGGTACGTCGGCGCCGACGCAGACGAGCTGCGACTGCCCGGTGCCGAGCCCGGTCGCGTCGAGCGCGCCGGCGACGAGTTGCGAGGGGGCACGGCTGCGGAACTCGCCAAGGCCGCCGCGAACGATCGTCGTCGGGGGGCCGTTCTCCCTGCGGCCGATCTGCCAGGTAAAGCCCGCGCGGGGCGAGATGTGGATCTCGGAGGGTACCTCGTCGGTGCGGCGACCGAACGCCGCCTCCACCGCCGGGTTGTATGCCGGCTTCGTCGGATAGCGCGACCCCTCGGCGCGCGCGCCGAGCGTCAGCTGGAGCGCGTCCTTGACGCGCCAGCCGTCGCCCAGATAGAGCGCACCGCTCGTCGCGCCCGACTCGCGCGTCCGCGCCGACAGCGTGCGCGTGAAGCGCGAGGGCCGATAGAGATCGAGATCGGCGAGCGAGTTGAAGGTGAAGGTGCCGTACTGGTTGGAGAAGCTGCCCTGCCGGCTGCGGTCGACGGTCAGCAGGCCGCCGAGCTTGACGCGGTGCGCCGCCTCCGGCGAGACCCACGACAGCTCGTCGCTCGCTTCGGTGGTCGTGCTGCGCGTCCGCTGCGGTAGCGACGGGTTGCCGCCGAACTGCAGGGTGGAGACGGCGTTGGTGCCGTCCTCGAGCGTCGAGGCGACGACGACGCGCCCCGCGGGAAGCGCGAGATAGGGGTCGCCGTCCTGCCTGTCCACGGAGCTGTAGGCGCGTGCCTCGTTGATGAAGGAGCCGAGCCGCGAGGTGAGGGTGACCATCGCGCCGCCGCCCGAGGTGCGCTGGTCGCCGCCACTCTGTGGCACCGACAGCGCGCCGAGCCGGGTGTTGTCCTGCTGCGAGCCGCGCCAGTCGAGGCGCGTCGTCACCGAGTGCGCCTCGTTGAGCGTGACGTCGCCGCGGAGGAGCGCCGAGCCGTTGTCGTTCAGCCGGTCGGTGGCCCCGCCGATCGGCAGCCCCTGCGTGCCTAACGTCGCGAGGAAGCGGCGGACGGAATCGGCGTTCGCGCCGAGCTGGGCGAGGGAGCCGGGATCGGCGGTGACGAGCGAGGGGAGCCCGCTCGACCGGCGGCTGATCTGTCCGGAGCCGAAGAGGAAGGCACGGTCCTTCACGAGCGGACCGCCGACGCCGAAGCTCAGCTGGTTCTGCGCGAACTCGTTGCCGAACGCGCCCTTCACTCCGGAGAACTCGAGCGCCGGGTCGCGCATCACGTAGGTGACGGTGCCGGAGAGGTTGTTCGTCCCGCCGCGCGTCGTGGAAGACACCTGGCCGCCGGTGAACTGTCCCCGCGCGACGTCGTAGGTGTTCGTGATGACGCGCGTGTTGCGGAGCGCGTCGGAGGGGATCGCGCCCGCGCCGAAGGTCAGCCCGTCGAGGGTGATGGCGTTCTGACTCGCCGGCTGGCCGGCGACCGAGAACGACATCGGCGTCGAATCGGTGCCGGGAACGACCACGACTCCGGGGATGAGCGAGGCGAGCGCATTGAGGTCACCCGCGTCCACCGGCAGCCGGTTGGTGATCATCGGCGGCAGGCCGCGCTCGGTACCGCCCGCCTCCGCCCGCTGGCCGAGCTGTGGCTGCTGGCGCCCGCGTACCGTCACTTCGGAGAGCTGCGTCGGGTTCTGCGAGAGGCGCGCGTCGGCGACGAGCCGGTCCTCGTCGGCGTTGCGCTGCACGTTGAGCCGCACCGGCGCGAAGCCGATGTAGGTGATGGTCACCCGGTACTGCCCGCCGCCGTCGGGGAAGACCACGGTGTAGCGACCGCGATCGTTGGTCCGCGTCGATCGGGTGACGCCGGTCTCCGCGGAGGTGACGTCGACCTTGGCGCCGATGACGGGCTGCGAATCCGGGCCGATCACGCGCCCGGTGACGATGTCGGTGCTCGATCCCATCTGCGCGTGCAGCGCGCCGGGAAGGAAGACGAGGGCGGCGAGCAGGAGCGGACGGAGAAGGCGCATGACGAAGACGATGCTCGGGACGGCGTGGCGCGCGGAGATTCCTCGCTCACTCGTACGGGTGGCGCGGCGCAAACGTTGGTTGGGGCGACCCGGACCGTCCCATGAAAATAGCGCCCCGCGCGGCAGATCACCGCGCGGGGCGCCGGGCACCGCGGAGCGCTACTTCGCCAGCACGACCTCGAGTGGCGGGCCGACGGGCGCGACCTTCACGACGCGGTACGGCTGCGCAGTCGTGACGTACAGCATCACCGGAACCGGTGCACCGCTCATCTCGACGACGTACGCGTCGAAGGTCCCGGCCGGGACCGAAACGCTCTGCGTGCCGGTGACCTTGAGCGTGATCGTCCGCGCCGTTCCCTCCCCCGACGCGAACACCGGGAGGGTGAACGAGGCGCTCTTGCTCCAGGCGAGCGTCGGGACCACGGAGGTCACGGCGTTGTCGTCCACCGTCCCCGCGACGACGGTCGTGTCGTAGCTCACCGTCTTCGGGCCGGTGGCGCTGACGGTGGTGGCGCCGCCTTTCACGCGCCCCTTTCCGTACGCCGCGTCGATCTTCGTCTCCATCCCCTGCACCGTCCCGCGCTGCGTCACGGAGCGCATCGCGCCGTCGGAGCCGATGGCGATCTCCGTCGTCTGCGACATGATCGGACCGAGCGCGCTGCGCTCGCTGATCTTCACGCCGTCGGCGGTCTTCTCCACGGTGCGGACGGAGCTGCCGAACGGCCTCCCCTGCACCATCACGACGAAGCTGTCGCGCGCCGCGGCCATCTTGGCGACGTCGATCCCCGCTCCCGCCTTCGGGCCGGCGAGCTCGCCCTCGGCGACGGGCGTGCCGTCCGGCCGGATGACGCGGACCGGGGCGATCTTCGCCAGCCGGTCGCGAAGGACCGTCGCGTCGCCGACGACGACGATGACCGCCGACTCGGGACGCACGACGTCGCGGACCACCGCCTGCGCCCTGGCGGGCGTGACGCTCGCGATGCGGGAGCGGTACGTCGTGACGTAATCGGTGGGAAGGCCGAGCAGCCGCGCGTTCGCGATCGCCGCGCCGAGCTGCGCCGCGGTCTCGATGCCTAACGGGAAGCTGCCGGTGAGCGCGCTCTTCGCGTTCTCGAACTCGGCGCCGCCGAGCGGCTCGGTGCGCAGGCGGCGCAGCTGATTGAGCAGCTCGACGAGCGCCGAGTCGACGACCTCGTTGCGCGCTTCGACGTTCGCGGTGAAGTCGCCGACGCCGCGCGTGCGGCTGAGCGAGGAGTACGAGCCGTACGTCCAGCTCTTCTGCTCGCGGAGCACGGTGAACAGTCGCGACGCGGCCCCGCCGCCGAGGACGCGGTTCGCGACGATGAGCGAGTAGCCGCGCGGATCGGTGGCGGGGAACGTCGCCCCGCCGACGAGGACGTTCGCCTGCACGGAGGACGGGCGGTGGACGAGCACGATCTCCTGCTTCGCGCGGGGCTTCGGCGTGCCGATCGCCGGGAGCGGCGCCGGCGCGCCGGACCATCCCTTGAAGGCGTTCGTCGCGAGGCGGGTCGCGGTCGCCACGTCGATGTCCCCGGAGACGACGAGGAGCGCGCCCCGCGGCTTCACGCGCGCCCGGTAGAAGCCGAGGATGTCGTCGCGGGTGATGGTGGCGACGCTCGCCGGCGTCGCCGCCCTGGCGTAGGCGCCGGCGCCGTAGAGCTCGTGGTTGAAGGTGCGGGCGGCGATCGCCGCGGGCTGCGACGCCTGGAGCCGGAGCCCGGACAGCGTCTGCGTGCGCTCGAGGTCGACCTCCTGCGCATCGAAGGCCGGACGCGCGACCGCGTCGCCGACGAGCCCGAAGATGAGCGCCGCGTCGCCGGAGAGCCCGTTCGCGCCGACGGTCAGCGCGTCGGGGCCGGTGCCCGCGGAGATGCTGCCGCCGACTCGCTCGATCGCCTCGCTCACCTGGTCGGCGGTACGTCCGCCGGCGCCCTTCACGAGAAGGTCGGCGGTCATCCCGGCCAGCCCCTCCTTGCCCGCGGGATCGGCGAAGTCGCCGGCGCGCATGGCGAGGGTGAGGGCGAGCACGGGAAGCTTGTGGCTCTCGACGACGAGGAGGCGCAGGCCGTTAGGCAGCGTGACCTCGTGGGTCGGTGGGAGCTTCGCGGGCTTGAGGGGCATCGCCGGCGGCGGCGAGGTCGGAGCCTGCGCGCCGGCGACGGCCGCGGTCACGAGAAGGGCGAGCGGGAGCCCGTGGATGGAGCGGCCGGTCTTCACTTGGCCTCCGCGGTATCGATGAAGGTGTAGGAGTTCTCGGGGCGCAGGTACGTCTGCGCGACGCGCTTGAGATCGTCGGCGGTGACCGCGGCATAGCGGTCGAAGTCGGCGTCGAGCTTGGCGGGGTCGCCGAGGAAGAGGTTCGCGCGCTGGATGGCCTGGGCGAGCGACATCATGCGCTGGCGCTCCTGGATCGCGTCGGCGCGCCAGACGTTCTTGGCCTTGGTGAGCTCCTCGTCGGTCACGCCGTTGGCGAGCTGCGAGATCTGGGCGTCGAGCCGGGACTCGACGGTATCGATCGCGACGCCGTTGTTCGCGATCGCGAGGAAGACGAACGCACCGGGTCCGCGCCGCGGCCCGAAGAGATTCACGAAGCTCTGCGTCGCGAGCGCGACCTTCTGCTCGCGGGCGAGGGTGCGATTGAGCCGCGAGCTCTCGCCGTCGCCGATGATGGTGCCGAGCAGCTGGAGCGCGGGATAGTCCGGGCTGTCGTACGCCGGGATGGTGTAGTACTTCACCACCGCGGGAAGGGTCGCCTTGGGATCGCGCACCTGGTCGCGGCGCGCGCCGGCGTTGAACTTCGCCTCGCAGGCCACCGCGGGCGTCGGCTGCCCGCGCGGGATGTCCCCGAAGTACTGCGCGATCAGACGCTTCGCCTCCGCCGGCTCGAAGTCACCGGTGACGACGAGCGTCGCGTTGTTCGGCGCGTAGTAGAGCTTGAAGAACTGGCGAACGTCGTCGGTGGTCGCGGCGTTCAGGTCGGCCATCGAGCCGATCACCGAGTGCGAGTAGGGGTAGCAGGTCGTCGAGTCGATCGCCTTGAACCCTTCCTCGAAGATGATCTTCGTGTAGGGCTGGTTGTCGACGCGGAGGCGCCGCTCCTCCTTCACCGCCTCGCGCTGGTTGTGGACGTTGTCGTCGCTGATGTCGAGCGACCGCATGCGGTCGGCCTCGAGCCAGAGGCCGAGGTTGAGCCGGTTGGATGGGAGCGGCTCGTAGTAGTTGGTGCGGTCCTCGATGGTGCTCCCGTTGAAGCCCGCCGATCCCGCGGCCTCGAGCATCGCCATGTGCTCGCCCTTCTTCACGTGCGCCGATCCCTGATACATCATGTGCTCGAAGAGGTGGGCG
>DATAIN010000522.1:0-8775 GCA_036262635.1 Gemmatimonadaceae bacterium
GCTCGGCCAGTCCCGTATCATCGCGGTTTCTCGCATCCGCGCATCTCGTATCGCGGTCTCGCGGCCGCGGCCCGCGAAGCGGTCCGCGCCGCCCCCCCGCATCGCTGGTTCGCGAGTTCCCGCATCACCGCCCCGTCCCGACAGCCGGATAGCATCCAACCCTCCGCCTCGATAAATTTCCGCCCCCAGGGTCAACCCGAGCGAAGCCATGCCCTACGTCATCACCGAAGCCTGCATCAACACGAAGGACAAAGCGTGCGTCGACGTGTGCCCGGTCGACTGCATCTACGAGGGGCCGGAGCAGCTCTACATCAACCCCGACGAATGCATCGACTGCGGGGCGTGCGAGCCGGAGTGCCCGGTGACGGCGATCTTCCCCGAGGAGGATGTGCCGCAGCAGCTGCGGCAGTACATCCAGCTCAACCGGGACGTCTTCACCAGCCCGAACCCGCCCGGCCGTCCGACGCGCTGATCGCGCGGGCGCGCGCCGCCGGCTCGGCGCCGATTGATGGCCCTGCGCGCCGTCACCTTCGATTACTGGGACACGCTCTACGACGGCTCGACGAAGCCGGAGCGTGTCGTGCTGCGCCAGGGAGCGATCCGCCGCCTCCTCGCGGCGATCGGCCGCGAGATCCCCGACGACCAGTTCGTCGCCCTCTATCGTGCCGCGGGCGCCGAGGCCGACCGCTGGTGGCGTGAGGAGCACCGCGGCTACACGACGCAGGAGCGGATTCGCTGGCTCCTCGCGAAGCTCGACGTCGAGCGTCCCGCCGACTGCGAGCACGTGGCCGCCGCCGAGCGCGTGGTGGACGACGCGCTGCTCGTCTACCCGCCGCCCCTCCTCGCCGGCGCCGGCGACGGCGTCGCCCGGCTCGGCGCCGCCTACACCCTCGGCATCATCTCCGACACCGGCTTCGCCTCCGGCCGCGCCCAGGACCGCCTGCTCGAGCGCGACCAGCTCCGCGGCTACTTCGCGGCGACGGTGTACTCGATGGACATCGGCCACGCCAAGCCGCGCCGCGAGCCCTTCACCGCCGCCCTCCGCGCGTTAGGCGCCCCGCCCGCCGAGACGATCCACGTCGGCGACAACGAGCGCACCGACGTCCGCGGCGCCCTCGACGCGGGGATGCGAGCCGTGCGCGTCGACATCGTCCGCGCGCAGGGGCCGAGCGTGGCGGAGTACGTCGCTCGAAGCTTTCCTGAACTAGTCGAGTACCTGCTTTCGCAACGTTGAGTCGGGCGGATGCACGCGCAGGCGAACGAGCGATGCGCGATGCACGATGCTGATGCACGACGGGCGATGCACGAAAGGGCGGGCCTCTTCGTGCATCGCGCATCGCCGACCAGCATCGCGCATCGCGCATCGCCGGTTCGCCTGCGCGTGCATCGCCCCCGCGGAAGGTCAGCGGTAGAAGTACCGATCCTTCACCAGGAACAGCGCCACCAGCACCACGTACTGGAGCAGCGTCGAGATCTCGCTCTTCCACGCTTCGCCCCAGTGGTGCTCGCCGGTTTCCTTCACGGCGGGGGGGCGCGGGAACCAGCGGGGGGTGCGGCGCTTGTAGGCGAGGTACTCGTCGCCGAAGATCGACTCGAGGACGCCTTCCTCGTAGCGGACGATCAGCGTGTACTCGATCGCGAAGATCACCGCGGCGACGGGGATGAACCAGAGCACTCCCGAGATCACCGCGAAGCCCATCCAGACGAGGAAGT
Source organism: Gemmatimonadaceae bacterium (assembly GCA_036262635.1). Classification (GTDB taxonomy): domain Bacteria; phylum Gemmatimonadota; class Gemmatimonadetes; order Gemmatimonadales; family Gemmatimonadaceae; genus JABFXC01. The sequence continues at coordinate 1,714 of DATAIN010000522.1, forward strand.
TGCCGACGTAGAGCGGATTCCTCACCCAGGAGAAGATCCCGTACGTGACCAGCCGCTGCACGTTGCGCGAGCGGCGGCGGGTGACCGTGCCCGCGGCGGCGACGCCGGCGAGGCGGATCGCTTCGCCGATCGCGATGATCACCGCGCCGATGATCCACCGCCGCGGCGAGAGGCGGCCGGGGGCGAGCAGGGGGACGATGAGGAAGAGCACCGGGAGCCAGCCGCGATTGCGGAAGAGCACGGCGCCCCAGCGCGCCATGGTGGACTGCTCGCTGGCCGAGATCGGCGGAGGGGTGGTCACGTCGTCGGTGTGATGGTGAGGCGCCCGCGTGGTCGCGCGCGCGTGCCCGAACGCTAACGGCTTTCCGTTCAGGCGTAAATCAGACGTCCCACGAACTCGGAGACGAGGTGGTTCACCGCGGCGGGACGCTCGAGGTTGCTCAGGTGGCCGGCGCCCTCGATGATCTCGAGGGTGCTCCCCGCGATCCGGTCGTGGAGCTTTCGCGCCTCGTCGGGCGGCGTCGCGACGTCCTCGTCGCCGACGACGATCAGCGTCGGAACGTCGATCGTCGGCAGCGTCGGCGTCGAATCGGCGCGGCGCAGCATCGCCTCGAGCGCGCCGACGATCCCCTCCACCGGCTGCCGCGCCATCATCGCGCGCACCCGCTCGACGACGTCGGCGTGACGCTCGCGCGTGCGTCGCGCGAGCGCGGTCTCGATGAGCCGCGGCGCGAGCACCTCCGCCCCCTGCGCGCGAACGAGCTCGATCTGCTGCGTGCGCTTCGCCTTCACCTCGGCGCTGTCCGTCCCCGCCTTGGTGTCGAAGAGCATCAGCGCGCGGATGCGCGCCCGGTGCCGGCGCCACAGCGAGAAGGCGATGTACCCGCCCATCGACAGCCCGCCGATCACCGCGCGATCGATCCCGAGCCGGACCATCAGCGCGACGACGTCGTCAGCGTAGCGGTCGATCGAGTACGGCGGCGCGACGAGCGAGTCGCCGAAGCCGCGCAGGTCCGGCGTGATGCAGCGGCACCGGTCGACCAGCCCCGCGAGCTGCGGCGCCCACACCGTGTGATCGTGCGGGAACCCGTGCAGCAGTATCACCGGCGTCCCGGCGCCTGCTTCCTCGTAACTCAGCGAAGGGGCCTGTGGCGAGTCACTCATGATTGGCTTTCTTTTCGCTCATCACTGTGGCTTGGCACTAGAGCACTGCCCTCGCATCGAACGTCAGCCAGAACAGCGTCGGCCCGTCCCCGCCGGGTCTCCCCGCGGGTACGGGAGATAGTACCGCGGCGAGCGCCTTGGCGCTGTAGGTCGCGTCGACCGGTATCCCCGTCGTAATCTCGAGCCAGCGCGCCGCACCCTTGCCGGCTTCGGTCGCGCGGCCGTAGGCGCCGCCGTACTGCTCGTGATCGACGACGACGCGCGCCGGGTTCACGCGTGGGACGCGCACCCCCGCCGAGCGCTCGATGAAACGCGCGGTCCGCGACGCGACGGACAGCACGCGTCTCCGGTTCGCGACGAGGCGCGGGGCGACGGTAATTCCGACGACGGTCGAATCCAATCCCGCGATCGCCAGGCCGAGCGCCAGCCCCGCCGCGGTGCCTCCGCTGCCTAACGGCACGACGATCCGCGCCGGCGCGGGGAGCCGTCCCGCGGCCACCTGCTCCGCCAGCTCCAGCGCCGCGTTGACGTGGCCGAGCGCGCCCCGCGGCGACGTCCCGCCGGGAGGCACCCAGCGGGCGTGTCGGACGAGCCGGAGCACCGCCGCGTCGAACAGCGCGCCGGGGATCGTGCGCCTGTCGCGCGTCTCCGTCGCCGTGCGGCGGATGGCCGCCTCGACCCGCTCGGCGTCGGGATTCATCTCCTGCGGCCAGCGGACCACGGTGACGCGGCCGCCGAGCGCGGTGCCGTAGAGCGCCGTCGCGAGGGCGTGCGTGGAGCCGCGGGCCCCCGTGGTCACGATCTCCTCGCCGCTGCGTACCCCCGCGAGGAGGAACTCGAGCGACCGCACCTTGTTCCCGCCTAACGGCGCGCCGGAGCGGTCGTCGCGCTTGATCCAGAGCGGCCGCCCGTCGGGCAGCCTCGCCTCGAGCACCGGGGTGGGGAAGCTACCGAGCCTTACGCGCGGCACCCAGGCGAGGGCGGGGAAGCGGAGGAGCAGCGGGAGGGTGAAGGGGTCGCGCCCGCCCTCGGCGACCATCAGTCGTCCTCGTCCTCGTCCCCGCCGAGTGGGTCCATCGGGTCGCCGACCACCCCCTCCACGTAGAGCATCTTCACCGGCACCATCACCGCGGCGAGCAGCGGCACCGCGACCATCAGGCCGAGGAAGCCGAAGACGAGCGCCATCACCGCCTGCGTCACCACGGTGAGCGCGGGGGGCAGGTCCACCCCGCCGCGCATCAGCAGCGGGATGAGGATGTGGTTCTCGAGGAACTGGATCGCGATGTAGGCGAGGGCGACGAAGAGCGCCTTCTCGGGGGAGTCGATGAATCCCATCGCGACCGCCGGCACCGCGCTGAGGATCGGGCCCACCGTCGGGATGAACTCGAACAGCCCGGCGAGGATGCCTAACGCGAACGCCGCCTTCACCCGCAGGATGAGCAGCACCACCGTCGTGACGACGCCGATCACCGCCATCGCGATGAGCTGGGTGACGAGCCACTTCCGCAGCGCGACCGCCATCGCGCCGAGCACCTCGTCGGCGCGCGCCCGCGCCCGCCGGGGGAAGAGGTGCATGATCCCCGACCGGTACAGCGTCGGCTCGGCGCCGATGTAGATCGAGAGGAAGATGATGAGCAGCACCCCGCCGAAGACGGCGAGGGTCGACGAGAGGAAGGGGAAGAAGTAGCGAGTGATCCCGCCCATCTTCGACCCGATGCGCTCCTTGAGGGAGACCTTGCTGTCGTCGTCCGGCCCCGCGCTCGTGTCGCGCGCGGCAGCGGTGTCACGGGCGCGCGCGAGGGCGCTCGTGTCGCGAGCGCGGGCCGCCGCCGTGGTGTCGCGTGCCGGGGCGGCCGCACCCTGGGCGGTGCTGTCGCGCGCGCCCGCGTCGCCGCCGCCGCGGCCGAGCATCAGGCCAATCAGCCCGTTCTGGTGCGCGTTGATCCAGAGCTCCACCTTCTCCATCGCCTGCGGGAGTCGGGCGCGGAGCTCGCGGCTCTGCGTGCGCAGCGTCGGCGCCATCCACGCCCCGAACAATCCCAGCACGGCGAGAAAGCCGAGCACCGTCGCCGCGGCGGCGATCCCGCGCGGGATGCGGAAGCGCTGCAGCCGGTCCACCGCCGACGACACGGCGAGCCCGAAGAGGGTGCCGAGGAAGACGACGAAGACGATCTCCTGGGCGACCCAGAGCAGCCGGAGGACGATGTAGAGCGCGACGACGAGCGCCGCGGCGCGGAGGATGTCGCGGCTCTGCCACCCGACGACGCGCTTGCGCCGCTCGAAGTGGACCGGCGGCGTCGGGGGATGCGCGGGTGTGCTGCCCGGCGCGGGGGAGCTCGCCGCGTCCGGGGTGGTCGGGTCGGTCATGGATCGTTGCTGGGAGCAAGGAGGGTACCGGCGCTACATTACGGTCGGCAGCGACCCCGAGGAAGGGAGCACCCGCGAGCGGCACGCGTCGACGGGGCCACCACCAGCGAGGACGGCTTGGCACGACAGGATCCCCCACACCACGCGCTCTACCTCGACACGCAGCACGACGTCGAGCAGTTCGAGCGCAGCATTGCCGGCGCGACGCAGCTCGCCCTCGACACCGAGGGCGCGAGCTTCCACAAGTTCATCGACCGCGTCTACCTGCTGCAGATCTCGACGCGCGAGCAGAGCGCGGTGATCGACCCGCTCCCCATCGGCACCCCGGCGGGGCTCGGCCGGATGGTCGAGGACCCGCGCGTCGAAGTCGTCTTCCACGACGCCGACTACGACCTGCGTCTCCTCCAGCAGGATTACGGCTGGCACGTGCGCAACATCTTCGACACCCGCATCGCCGCGCAGCTGCTCGGCTACAAGGCGTTCGGGCTCGCCGCGCTGCTCGAGAAGCACTTCGGCGTCACCCTCGACAAGAAGCACCAGCGCGCCGACTGGTCGATGCGCCCGCTGACGGTGGACATGCTCGCCTACGCGGCGCAGGACACCATGTACCTGCTCGACCTGCGCGACCGGCTGCACGACGAGCTCGCGAAGAAGGGGCGGCTCGGCTGGGCGAAGGAGGAGTTCGCGCGGCTCGAGGGGACGCGCTGGGAGCCGGAGGATCCGTCCACCGGCTTCATGCGCATCAAGGGCGCGCGCGACCTCGACCGGCGCGAGCTGGCGGTTTTCCGCGAGCTGGTGCAGTGGCGCGACGCGCTCGCGAAGCAGCTCGACCGCTCGACCTTCCGCGTCGTCGGGAACGAGACGCTGATGGACATCGCGCGCGGGCGTCCCGAGGACGCGAAGGCGCTGATGGCGATCAAGGGGATGCCGCGCGGGATCGGCGAGCGGCACGCGAGCGAGATCCTCGACGCGCTCCAGCGTGGGCTCGCCGTGCCGGAGGCCGACCTGCCGCGCTTCCCGCGCGCGCCGCGCTGGGACAAGGATGCCGACTTCGACGCGCGCGTCTCCGCGCTGCGCACCGTGCGCGACGAGGCGGCGAAGCGGCTCGATCTCGACCCCGGGGTGCTCGGCTCGCGTGACCGGCTCGAGGCGATCGCGCGGCGGATCCCGAAGTCGGTGGAGGAGCTGGCCGAGATCCCCGAGCTGCGGCGCTGGCAGGTCGAGGAGCTGGGCGAGGCGGCGGTGAAGGCGATCGCGGGCCTGCCTAACGCGGGCGGGCGCGCCGCGTCGCCGGCCGCGTCGAGCACCGTGGAAGGCGAGGGCGGGGAGGCGGGCGAAGGGCGCGCGCGCTCTCGCCGTCGGCGCGGCGGGGGCGGGGGTCGCGGCGGTCGCGGGTCCGCGCCGGGAGACACGCCGCCGCAGGCACCGCCGCAGGCACCGCCGCAGGACGACGACCGCTCGCCCTACCGCGACGAGTGACGGCGGGGCCGGACGCCGCCGTCGCGCTCCGCCCGCGGACGGCGACCGAGATCCTCGACGCCGGGATCCACCTCGCGCGGCAGCACTACGGCATCTTCGTCGTCACCGCGGCGATCCCGCTCGTCGCCTACGTCGCGGCCGACCTCTGGTTCTCGGCGCACCCGTCGAACGGGATGGGACCGAGCGTGCTCTCCGTGCTGGTGACCGCGGCGTTCGCGTCGCTCGCCGACGCCGCCGTCGCCGCGGGTGCGGCGGAGGCGTATCGCGGCATGACGCCGCACGCCGGGCGCGCGGTCGCGCTCGCGTTCCGCCGCTGGTGGCCCGTGATCGTGACGGGACTCTACCGCGTCATCTTCGTCACGCTGGGACTCGTCGTCTTCATCGCGCCCGGACTCTTCGTCTTCGCGATCTACTCGCTGATCCCCATCCTGCCGGTGCTCGAGCCGGACCTCGGCGCCGGCGCCGCGCTGCGCCGCTCGCGGATGCTGACGAAGGGCTTCCGCTGGCGCGCGTTAGGCGTGCACGTGCTGCCGTACGCGATCGCGGTGATCCTGAACATGACGCTCTCGTCGAGCCTCTCGCACCGGACCGCGACCGGACGGCTGGTGAGTGGAGTGACGGGGAGCCTGATCGCGATCCTTCTCACGCCGCTGATCGTCTGCATCCAGACCGTGTTCTACTTCGACCTGCGGATCCAGCGGGAAGGGTACGACCTGGAGGCCGCGATCGGGAGCTGAGGATGCGGCGCGCATGGGAAGGATGCCGCGCCTGGCGCCGCGCCGATGCTCCGTGCGGCGATGGAGAGTGAGCTGATGGAACGCGAGAGCTTCCGTGAGATGATCGCCACTCGCCGCGACACCCGCGACGACCCGCGTGACGGTGCCGCGCTCACGCCGCGGGCCCTGTTCGGCCGGATCCGCGCCGAGATCCGCACCCGGCACTACAGCCGGCGGACGGAAGAGGCATACGTCTCGTGGGTGCGGCGGTTCGTCGCCTTCCATCATCGCCGCGACCCGCGCGAGCTCTCGGGGTCCGACCTGCGCGCCTTCCTCTCACACCTCGCGATCCACGACCGGATCAGCGCCTCGACGCAGAACCAGGCGCGAGCCGCGCTGATCTTCCTCTACCGCGACATCCTGCGGCTCCCCCTCGAGCCGCTCGAGGGCGTCGTCGTCGCGAAGCGCCAGCGCCGGATCCCCGAGGTGATGACGCGCGCCGAGGTGCGACGCGTCCTCGATGCGATGGAGGGAACGCCGCGGCTGGTCGCGAGCCTGCTCTACGGCTCCGGCCTGCGGCTGCTCGAAGCGATGACGCTCCGCGTGAAGGACGTCGACCTCGCGCGCGGCGAGCTGACGATCCGCGGCGGGAAGGGGGCGAAGGATCGCGTGACCGTTCTTCCCGACGCTCTCCGCCACCCCCTCGCCCGCCAGCTCGAGGACGTCCGCACGCTGCACGAGTCCGACCGCGCGCGCGGCCTCGGCCGCGCCCCGATCCCGCCCGCGCTCGCCCGCAAATCCCCGAACGCGGCGCGCGAGTGGGGCTGGCAGTACGTCTTCCCCGCGACCCGTCTCTGGCGCGACCCCGCCACGGGCGAGCACCATCGGCACCATCTGCACGAGAGCGTGATCCAGCGCGCCGTGCACGACGCCGTCCTCCGCACCGGGCTCGCGAAGCGGGTGAGCTGCCATACTTTCCGCCACTCCTTCGCGACGCATCTGCTGGAGTCGGGGTACGACATCCGCACGGTTCAGGAGCTCCTCGGCCACAGCGACGTACGGACGACGATGATCTACACGCACGTCTTGAACAGAGGGGGCCGGGGGGTGCGGAGTCCGTTGGACGTGGGGGGATGAGGGAGCGTTCCGCGGTATAAGTCCGGGCTCGCGGCGCGCATTACCTGCAGCGTTGGCACGCGGGAGACGGGCTCGAATAGAGGCGGAAGGCGTGGGGCGAACGACGGTTACGCGTCTTCTGCGTGCCGGGAGGGGAGGTGCTTTACGGGGGCTGGATTGCGCGCGAAGTTACTAGGGAGTTCTGTCTAATTGGCGTTAG
>DATAIN010000523.1:0-1557 GCA_036262635.1 Gemmatimonadaceae bacterium
CGTCGCCAACGACACGCTCATCTACCTCGGCGACACGCTCACGCCGCCAATCCGGATCGAGAACGCGCGCCGCGATCCACTCCCCCGGACCCGCGTGCTCTGGCAGTCGCGGCCCACCGGGATCGTCAGCGTCACCGACGCTGGCTTCGTCACCGCCCTGGCCACGGGCACGACGTGGCTCATCGCGAGCGGGCCGGTCGCGCGCGACTCGATGCTCCTCACGGTCACCAACCTCGCGGCGTCGGTGACGATCGACGGACTCGCCGCCGGTGTCGTGGACACGATGACGGCGCTCGGGCAGACGCTCGTCTACACGGCGACCGTCCGCGACGCGAGCGGAAATGTCGTCTCCTACCCGACGACGTGGAGCTCCAGCAACGACGCTGTCGTCCGCGCGACATCCGGCACCGTGACCGCGGCCAGTTGGGGGGGCGCAATGGTGATCGTCCGCGCCGGGGCCGTCGCCGACACCGCGCAGCTGATCGTTCACCATCCGGCGAGATGGATCGTCGACGGTCCGCGTGCCGGCTCGACGCAGCTCGGGACGCGCGCCCGTCCCTTCGCGACGATCGGCGTCGCGCTTGGGCTTGCGGCCGAGGGAGACACGGTCGTCGCATACCCCGCCACCTACGCCGAGCGTGTCGTCACCGACAAGATCGTGAGCATCATCGGCGATTCGGCGGACTATCTCGCCGCGGGAAGAGATGCATCGCGGCTCCCGAGGATCGTCCACGGCGCCGGCGCCATCCGACTGCTCGGGGGCCAGGTGAACCTCCGGCACCTCGTGCTGATCAGCAATGCGGGCGGCATCGCGCTCGAGGCGACCAACGCCGAGGTCGCGCTCACCAACGTCTACGTCAATCCGGCGAGCGTGGGCGCTCCTGGCGGTGGTGCCGGGATCACGATCGCCGGGGCGAAGGTCTACGTCCGGGCCGATTCCCTCAACGTTCAGAACGTGGTGGGCTATGGCCTTCGCATCGACAACTCGGTCGGCGTGCGCGTCCAGCGCACGCGCGTCCGGGGAGTCGAATCCCGCGGGACGGGCACACCCGATGACGGCGCCGGCATCGCCGTCCTGAACAGCTACGGCGCCATCGTCTCCGCCAACGCCGTCCGCACGACGTCGGGTGCGCAGCTCGCGCTCATCAACACCGCCGATGCCGCGGCCGCGAACAACGTGCTCACCGGCGAGCGGCAGCTGATGCTGGTGCGTGGTGCGAGCGGGATGACGACGGTGACCGATAACGTCTTCGACCTCGCGCGTCCCGCCGACGATCCCTTCACGGGCAACTCGACCACCGACGGCCGCGCGGGGCTGACGATCGTCCGCTCGAGCGGCGTACAGGTCAACCGCAACACCTTCCGCGACGCCGCTGGGAGCCTGAGCCTGATGGACGCGATCCGCGTCGATAGCGCGAGTGCCCTTCGCCTCGAGGGCACTCACGTCAGCGGCGCGCGCCGGGCCGTCCGCGCGACGCGCTCGTCGTGGCAGCTGTCGCGCGTGCGCATCGACAGCACAGCGATCGCCATCGAGTCGGTGGACGACACCGTCACGAT
>DATAIN010000524.1:0-3763 GCA_036262635.1 Gemmatimonadaceae bacterium
GCCGGGATGGGCGCGATCAGCTCGCAGAAGGGATCGACCGTCGTCGCGATCGCGATCCCGCTCGTCTCGCTCGGGCTCCCGGTGCTCGACACGCTGCTCGCGATCGCGCGCCGCTTCCTGCGCGGGCAGCCGATCTTCTCCGCCGACCGCGGGCACATCCACCACAAGCTCCTCAACCTCGGCCATTCGCCCGCGAAGGTCGCGCTGTTCATGTACGCCGGGTGCGCGATCCTGGCGCTCGGCGCGATGCTCCTGGTGAACGAGTCGGGCTACGTCGCGCTCGTGCTCGTGCTCGTGGGACTCGGTGTCGGGCTCGTGATCCAGCAGCTGCGCTACATGGAGTTCGAGGAGCTCGCGCGCATGGTGCGGCGCGGAATGCATCGGCGGGCCGCGATCGCGCGCAGCGTGCGGATGCGCGAGAAGCTGCCGAGCCTCGGCACGAACGGGAGCATCGGCGAGTTCTTCGACCAGCTCGCGGCGGCGTTCGAGGCCGATCGCGTGGCGCGCGTCGAGGTCCGGCTGCGCCCCTTCTTCCTCGGCGGTGCGCGGGCGCCCGATCACGCGGGACGGCGCATCGACGACGATGTGCCGATCTGGACGTGGTCTCGCGCCGCCGCACACGATCCGGCGTGGTGGGAGATCAAACTCCCGCTGTTCAACGGCGAGGAGCGGATCGGGGCGCTCACGCTGTGGGAGCCCGCGGCGGTGGACGAGGATCCGCTCGCGCACCTCCACGTGCTCGCTGGGGAGCTGCGGACGGTGATGGAGCGCCAGCTGGTTGCACTCTGGGCCACCGGCGGTGACGAGGCCGAGCAGGAGGCGTGGTTGTCGCGCGCATTTGATCGGGTCGTTCCTCGACGGCTCCACCGCGAAGCGCGGCGACCGCCTGAGCTCGTGAACGGTGGCTCGCGTCCGGCGAAGGCAGACCTCGTGGAGTCCGACTCCTCGGCGGCTTAGGCCCCGCCGCTTATCGCGCCGCGATCCGAGAGGCACCCAGCCAGCGCCCGTGGCGTTGGCTCGCGACAAGCCTCGCCACAGAGAAAGGCGTTTTGGTGCTGACCCGTACCCCGATGCCGGACATTCTCCACGTCCCGTACACGTACTTTCCGGACTCGGCGGGCGGGACAGAGACCTACGTCGCGGCGCTCATTCGTGGTCTGCGCAGGCAGGGTGTGACATCGGCGGTGGCGTCGCCTGTGGATCGAGGACAGCCGCGCGAGTACGTCCACGACGGTGCTGCAGTGTACCGTTTCGAATCTTCAGGCTCTCGGCTGCCTTTGGAGGCGCAGTACGGCGATGGCGATCCCGTCGCCGCCGAAGCCTTCGCGGCACTGCTGCGAACTCGCCGACCGCGACTGGTGCACCTGCACGGCTGGACGAGCGGAATCTCGCTGCGAATGCTCAGGGCCGCCCATGATGCCGGGATGCCGGTCGTGCACACGTACCACACGCCGTCGGTTTCATGCGCGCGCGGGACGCTGATGCTCTACGGGCGCGATGTCTGCGACGGTCAGCTCTTCGTGGACCGCTGCACCCGCTGTGTGTTGCAACAGAGGGGCGTCCCTCTTCCCATCTCGGCAGTACTGGGGCAGATGCCTGTCGCGGTCGGACGCGCGATGCGCCGTTTCGAGCTCGCCGGCGGTCCCTGGACGGCACTTCGGATGACCGAGTTGATCCACGAGAGGCATCGCGCGTTTCGTTCGCTTCTAGCGGAAGCGGACCACCTCGTCGCGGTGCAGGACTGGGTTTACGAGCTCCTCGCCTTCCTTGGTGCGCCGCCGGACAAGCTGTCGGTCTCGCGGCTGGCGCTGCCTGGATTCGATGCCACAAGCGACTCCTCGGGCGGGCGGGAGCGTGCTCCCGGACAACCCGTGCGCATGGCGTATTTCGGCCGTCTCGAGAGGATCAAGGGTGTTCACGTCGCCGTCGCGGCGGTCGAGGCGCTGGCCGGCGCCAACATCGCGCTGGATGTCTACGGCGCGCCGCAGGGACGCGAGGGAGAAGAGTATCTGCAGGAGCTCCGGGGCGCGGCGGCCCGCGATCCGCGAGTGCGCATCCTCCCTCCGGTGCCGAGCACCGACGTGGTCGATCGGATGCGGGACCACGATCTCGTCGTGGTTCCTTCAATCTGGATGGAGACGGGGCCGCTCGTCGTCCCGGAAGCGCTGGCAGCCGGCGTTCCCGTCATCGGGTCGGCCCGCGGGGGAATCCCCAGCTTCATTCGCAACGGGGTGGATGGGCAACTGGTGGCGCCCGGCGACCTCGGCGCATGGACCGCCGCAATCAAGCGGCTCGTGGACGAGCCGGGGTTTTTGGAGACCCTGCGGAGTGGCGTACGTCCACCGGAGACAATGGACCGTGTCGTCGACGAGATGCTCGACATATACGGGCGAGTGTTGGGTGAGCCGTTGGGAACACGCCGCACATGGCACGCCGGTTGCTCGTGATCGAGTGTGATCCCGTTCCCTCACGCCTTGCGCGCTGAGAACGGTCGCCGCCCGGCACTCCGATCTGGAGTCGCACCCCGGACGGCAACGTTTCTATTTGACCCCCTGGTTCCGTGCAAGAAAGTCCGATCGCGAGTCACGAGATCCCGGGGCTCGAGCCGCTCATCACCGTCGCGATTCCGCACTACAAGTGGCCGCGGCACCTCGCCGCGGTGCTGGGGAGCCTCTTCGAGCAGCGGTTCGCGGACTTCGAGATCGTGGTCTCCGACGACTGCTCGCCGGACGATTCGCCGCACGTGATCCCCCCGATTCTCAGCGCTTCCGGGCGCCAGTTTCGATATTACAGGCAGGCGGCGAACCTCGGCTACGACGGGAACGTGCGCTTCTGTCTCTCGGCAGCGCGCGGACGTTACGTCATGCTTCTCGGAAACGACGACGCCCTCGCCGGCCCGGACACGCTGAACCGCATTGCCGAGGCACTGCGGGCGATGGATTACCCGGAGGCGGCGTTCACGAACTTCGAAGAGTGGGCAAACCCTGGCATCGCGGTGCAGCGCGCGGTCGCCACGCGCGTACTCGGTGACGGCGTGTCTGCCGCGGTGCGCTTTTACCGCTCCTTCAGCTTTGTGAGCGGACTGCTCTTCGACCGCGAGTGCGCGAAGCGCCACGACACTGACAAGTGGGATCGGTCGGTCTACTACCAGATCTATCTAGGCGCGAGGATCGCGTCGACAGGAGGGCGAATCGCCTCGATCGCCGTGTCGGCGATCCGCAAGGATGTCCGCATCGATGGGAAGACCGTGGTGACCTATGCGACGAGGGCACAGGCGGCGCCGCGATCGTTCGCGGCGCGGCACACGGGGCTCGACAACGTGATCCGCGTCGCGGCCGATGCCACGCTGCCTTATGTACAGCCCGGCCAGCGCTCGGCGACGCTTCGGAAGATCATCGCGCAGATCTTCACGATCACGTATCCATTCTGGATCCTCGAATACCGGCGCGTGTCGCGCTGGAGCCTCGCGGTGGGCGTCGCGCGGTCGATGCTGCCGGGGCGACTCCTCCGTGAGTTTCCGCTGAACCCACTGGACCGGGCATACCTCATCGCGCTCTATTGGGTGGTGACCTTGATCGCGCTCGTTGTTCCGGTGCAACTGTTCAGCAGCTTTCGCGGCCGCCTCGGCAATCTGGTCCGGCGGCGCCAGCAGACCGTGCCAGCTTCAGCATGACGGATCGACGTCCGTCGGTGGTGATCGTCGGCCCGGTCAGCCCGGAAGCGCTCGAGAGCTCGTACGCACGCGCGTTCGCAGTAGCGGGAT
>DATAIN010000525.1:0-11922 GCA_036262635.1 Gemmatimonadaceae bacterium
GAAGCCGGAGCGGATCGAGGGAGCGATGGAGGAGTTCCGCGCGACACGCGTCGCCCGCGCGCGCGAGATGGTGGAGAAGCTCAACGCGATCGGCGTCCCCGTCACCTTCGAGGCGGTGCTCGCCGCCGCGGGCGAGGGCGCGATCGGTCGGCCGCACGTCGCGCGCGCCGTGGTCGCGGGCGGGTGGGCGGTCGATCCGCGCGAGGTGTTCGACCGCTTCATCGGCCAGGGGCGCCCGGCGAACGTGCCGAAGCAGCGCCTCGAGCTCGCCGACGCGATCGCGCTCGTCCACGACGCGGGCGGCCTCGCGATCGTCGCGCATCCGGGGATCGACTTCACGCGCACGCGCGTCGAGCGCGCCGTCGCGATGGGGCTCGATGGGCTCGAGGTCTGGCACCCCAGTCACAGCGGCGACGAGATCAAGCGCCTGCGTGCCCTCGTCGAGCACTTCGGGCTCGTGCCGAGCGGAGGCTCGGACTGGCACGGCGCGGGTGAAGGGCCGCGGACGATCGGCGTGATGAAGGTGCCGATCTCGATCCTCGAGCGGCAGGAAGCGCGGCTCGCCGCGCGCGCCCCGGCGCCGGCCGCCGGACAGGTCTGACCATGGAGCTCGGCGGCCGCGTCGCGCTCGTGACCGGCGGCGGCCGGCGCGTCGGCCGCGTGCTCGCCCTCGCGTTAGGCAGGGCGGGGGCGCGCGTCGCGGTGCACTACAACGGAAGCACCGAGGGGGCGCGCGAAACGTGCGCCGAGATCGAGCGCGCGGGAGGGAGCGCCGACTCCTTCCAGGCGGACCTCGCCGACGCCGAAGCACCCGAGCAGCTCGTCGCCGCCGTCGTCGATCGCTTCGGCGCGCTCGACGTCCTCGTCAACTCGGCCGCGGTCATGGAGCGCACCCCCTTCGGCAAGGTCACCGCCGACGGCTGGGACGCGATGTTCGCGCTCAATCTCCGCGCGCCATTTCTGCTCGCGCAGGCGGCGACCCCGCACCTCGTCGCGCGCGGTGGCGCGATCGTGAACATCGCCGACCTCGCCGCCTTCGAGACCTGGCCCGCGTACATCCCGCACAGCCTGACCAAGTCGGGGATCGTCCACATGACGCGGGCCCTCGCGCGCGTGCTCGCCCCCGCGGTGCGCGTCAACGCGATCGCACCCGGCGCCGTGCTCCTTCCCGAGAGCTGGGACGATCAGTCGGCGGAGAAGCTCGAGGACACGACACCTCTCCGCCGGCTCGGCAGCCCGGAGGATGTCGCGGGGGCGATGCTCTACCTCATCGGCGCCGACTACGTCACCGGCGAGACGATCATCGTCGACGGCGGGCGGCATGTGCGCCGTTAGGCGCGCGCGGGCGCATGCTCTCCGCTAGCGGGGACGGCCGCCGCTACGGCACCATCACCATCGTCGGCGGCGGGTGCTACGGGAGCTACTACGTCCGCCAGCTTCGCCGCGGCCGGGCCGCGGGGGCGATCGACTGGCGTCGCCTCGTCGTCGTCGATCGGAACGCCGGCTGCGCGGTCGCGGGGACGCTCGGCGCGCCCGACGAGGAGCTCGCGGTCGCCGAATGGGACGACTACTTCGACGCCGAGCTCGCGCGCGCGGCGCGGGGCGAGAGCGCGGGCGACGCGATCGTCCCATCGCCGCTCATGCCGCATCTCGCCCTCGGGTGGCTCGAGCGCCGGGCGCGCGATCGGGTCGGCGCGGCGCGCGTCGCACGGCTTCCGCTCACCCGCCAGCCGGCGACGCCCTGGCAGCGCGCCGGCGCCGACGGCACGCACTACGCGAGCTACGCGACCTGGACCTGCCCGGTGAACTGCATCGAGCCGGTGCGCTGTCCGGTCACGCGCGGCCACCGCGCGTGGAGCATGCCCGACGCGATGAGGCACTACGTCGCGCAGCTGCCCGGCGGCGAGCGGCTCCTCGGTCCGCTCGTCTTTCACTGCTCGCATCGCGCGTACGGCGTCGGGATGATCGACGTCGCCGACCTGCTCGCGGCCGATGACTTCGTCGCGAAGCACAGCGCGGCGGCTCGCGCGGAGTTTCTCGTCGCGACGGTGTCCCACTGTCACGGGGCGCTGGGACGCCTCGCCGTCGGATGAGGCGCACGTCGGGATTTCCAGTGCTTCCGTCCGCCTTCCCCACTTGGTTACGATTCGTTCGTGGGCATTCCGCCCCCCAGAACGAGGACCGAATCCGTGGCGAGTGAGAGGCAGTTCGACGTCGTGATCGTGGGCGCAGGGCCGGCGGGGATGACGGCGGCGCTGTACACCGGCCGCGCCATGCTGAGAACCGTCGTGCTCGAGCGCGGCGAGCCGGGCGGCGAGCTGCTCAACACGGAGTTCCTCGACGACGTCATCGGCTTCCCCAGGATCCTCGGCCGCGACCTGGCCGCGAAGTTCGCCGAGCACGCGCAGCAGTTCGGCGCCGAGTTCCAGCAGTTCGTGAACGTGCAGAGCGTGAAGAAGCTCGACGACGGCACCTTCGAGACGCGGACCGACCTCGGCGACGTCTATCGCTCCCCCGTCGTGATCGCGACCGCCGGCGGGACGCCGCTCAAGCTCGGGATCCCCGGAGAGTTCGAGTACGCCGGGCGAGGCGTGTCGTACTGCGCGATCTGCGACGCGAACTTCTTCAAGGGGCAGACGATCGCCGTCGTCGGCGGCGGCGACGCCGCGTGCGAGGAGGCCGACTACCTCACGCGCTTCGCGAGCAAGGTCTATCTCGTTCACCGCCGCGACAGCTTCCGCGCGTCCGCGGTCGTCCAGAAGCACGTCTTCGAGAACCCGAAGATCGAGGTGGTCTGGAACACCGTCGCCGAGGAAGTCGTCGGCGAGCCGGGGGTCGGGATGACGGGGATGCGCGTGCGCAACGTCGTGACCGGCGAGCAGAAGCTGATGGACGTCACCGGTCTCTTCGTGTTCATCGGATTCCGGCCGAACACCGGGATCATCGACGGGCATTTCGCGCACGACGAGATGGGATACATCCGGACCGACGACGCGATGATGACGTCGATCCCCGGCCTCTTCGCCGCGGGCGACCTCCGATCGCAGCTCACTCGCCAGGTGACGACCGCCTGCGGCGACGCGACCACCGCGGCGATCGCCGCCGACAAGTACATCAAGGGGCTGCGCGAGGCGGGGAACGGCGCGAGCAAGGCGGAGCGCTCCGCCCAGGCGGTGGAGACGGCACACGTGCGGCTCGGCGGCTACGCCTGACCGATGCGCGTCAGCAGCCATACCGTCGGCGCGTTCCAGGAGAACTGCTATCTCGTCGCGGACGAGACGAGCGGCGACGCGGTGCTGGTCGACCCCGGCGCGGAAGGAGAGCGGCTCCTGCGCGCTGTCGCCGCGAGCGGGATGACGCTGCGCGCGATCTGGCTGACGCACGCCCACATCGATCACATCGGCGGGATCGCGGCGGTGCGGCGCGTCCACGACGTACCGATCTGGATGCATCCCGACGACCAGCCGCTCTACGAGCGCGGCGCCTGGCAGGCCGCGAACTACGGACTGCCGTTCGAAAGTCCCCCGCCGGTCGATCACGCGCTGCACGACGGCGACGTCCTGCGCGTCGGCACCGAGGAGTTCCGCGTCCTGCACACCCCGGGGCACGCGCCGGGGCACTGCGTGTTCGAGGGCGGTGGGCTGATCCTCGCCGGCGATCTGCTCTTCGCCGGCTCGATCGGCCGCACCGATCTCCCGCTGTCGGATCCGCACGCGATGACGCGGTCGCTCGCCCGCGTCACCGCGCTCGCCCCCGCGCTGGTCGTTCATCCGGGACACGGTCCCGCGACGACGATCGCTCGCGAGCTCGAGACGAACCCCTTCCTGAACGGCGTGGCGCGCGTCGCGGGCGGATGATCGCCGGCGCACGTCAGCGGACCGCCGACGCCACCGCGATACTCGTCGGCGGCGGGTGGCTGGGCGCGGCGGTGCTGGTCGGGGCGGTGGTCGCTCCCGCGGCGTTCGCGGTGCTCCCGAGTCGGACGCTGGCCGGGGCGCTCGTCGGCCGCGTGCTTCCAGCGCTGTTCTACTGGGGGATCGCGACCGGGATCGCGCTCGCGGCCCTCGCGCGCGGCCGCCGAAGTGGCCGATGGGTGACGACGAGCACCGTCGCGGGGTTGGTGACGGCGATATCGTGCGGGGCCGCCCAGCTCGTGGTTGCCCCGCGCATCGAGCGGGTACGCGCCTCCATCCCCGGAACGGTCGAAGAGCTCCCGCGGGGAGATGCGCGGCGCGCCGAATTTGGTAGGTTACATGGTGCGAGCGTGCTCTGGCTCGGCGTCGGGACCATCGGCGCCGCCCTCTCCGTCGCCGGGGCGTTCGTCCGCGTGCGCCGCGAGCCGTGAGGCTCGGCCGCCGCGAGCGGGAGCGCTTTGCCCGATCCGGTGTACGAGTGCCCGCCGTTCGAGTCGCCCGTGAGGGTGGACGTCGCACGATGTGTCCTGATTTCGTACGTCCCGCCCGCCGCATGCGAGCGACGACGTGCTCCACCCTCCGAGGAATCCGATGAACCTCCGATCGTCGATCGCCGCGGCTGCAGCCGTCGCCGTGCTCAGTGCGTGTGCCTCCACCGTGGACGTCCCGCCGGTGCGTCCGTTCGCCTTTCTCGACGTGAACACCGTCTCCGCGGCGGGCAGCTCGAGCGGCTACATCGCGCAGGCGCAGGGGATCTTCACCAAGGCCCGCATCGCGGGAATCATCGGCAGCAACGACCTCGCGGAGAGCTGCTCGCCCCCGGCGAAGATCGGCTCCATCGTCGCCGTCACCGACGTGCCGGTCGAGCCGGGCACGGTCACGATGACGCTGCACGGCAACGTCGACACGACGACGCGCACCGTCACCCTGCGTCATCAGGTCCTCACCATCGGCGACAACTGGGTGAACGACCAGTTCCCGGCGATGCGGCCCGGGACCGACACCGTCATCTACAAGGCGACCGGCGTCGCGGGCGCATTCCCGCCGTTCACCGTCCGCGCGCCGACGGTGGCGCCCTACACCGCGCAGTCGGTCGACGACTCGGTCACCGGCCCGGGGATCCGCGTGCAGTGGACGGCGTCCCCGAACACGGCGTCCGCGATGCAGATCGCGCTGCAGTACGCCGATACCAGCTCGACCTCGCCCTCGACGATCCCCACCCGCGAGATCGTCTGCATCGCGCGTGACGACGGCGACTTCTCGATCAACCGGAGCTTCGTCGACGAGTGGCAGGCCGCCGGCGTGGACTCGCTCAACTATCGCCGCCAGATCGTGTTCAGCCGCTTCCTGACCACGAGCTCGACCGTCAACGACGCGATCCTCGCGATCGTCGTCCGCCGCGACACCCTCATCGTAAAGTAAGGCGACGACCACGGTCCGGTACGTCGAAGCGGAGCCCTTCCGAGGGCTCCGCTTCTCGTTTGCGGGAGCGTGACGGCCGCCCAGCGGGCGCGGCGGATCGGTATATTTCGATGAGGGCGGCGCGCGTGGCCGTCCCTCGCGAACCACACCGACTTCAGGAGCTTCGCCTCATGGCCGACAGCTTTCGCACCGAGAAGGATCCGCTCGGGCCCCTCCAGGTTCCCGTGGGCGCGCTCTACGGAGTGCAGACGCAGCGCGCCGTGCAGAACTTTCCGATCAGCGGCCTCCGCCCGCTCGAGCCCTTCGTGATCGCGCAGGTCTGGATCAAGAAGGCCGCCGCGCTCACCCACAAGGAGACTGGGCGGATCGAGGCCCGGCTCGCCGACGCCATCGTGCAGGCCGCGGACGAGGTGCTCGCCGGCCAGCACCGCGACCAGTTCGTGGTCGATCCGTATCAGGCCGGCGCCGGCACGTCGCACAACATGAACGTCAACGAGGTGCTCGCCAACCGGGCGAACGAGCTCCTCGGCGGGAAGCGCGGCGAGTACAAGCCGGTGCATCCCAACGACCACGTGAACATGGCGCAGAGCACCAACGACACGATCCCGACGAACATCCGGCTCGCGGCGCTGTCGCGGCTCGATGCCCTCGTCGCCGCGTTCGAGGGGCTGCGCGACGCGCTCGCCGCGAAGGGGAAGGAGTTCGATCACATCGTGAAGGCCGGGCGAACGCACCTGCAGGACGCGATGCCGATCCGGCTCGGCCAGGAGTTCACCGCCTACGCCGGCTCGATCGACCGCGCGACGCGTCGCGTGAAGGAAGCGGCGGACTACCTCCGTGACCTCGGCATCGGCGGCAGCGCGGTGGGCACGGGGGTGACGGTCGAGAAGGAGTATCCCGCGCTGATGAACCGGTACCTCAAGCAGATCACGGGGCTCGATCTGCGTGTCGGCAAGGACCGCATCCAGCTCATGCAGAGCATGGGCGACGCGGCCGCCTTCAGCGCATCCTTGCGCGGCCTCGCGATCGACCTGAGCAAGATCGCCAGCGATCTGCGGCTGATGGTGATGGGCCCGCGCACGGGGATCGACGAGATCAAGCTGCCGGCGGTGCAGCCGGGATCGTCGATCATGCCCGGGAAGATCAATCCGTCGATCCCCGAGATGGTGAACCAGGTCTGCTTCCAGGTCATCGGCTGCGACACGACGGTCGCCATCGCGTCGGAGCACGGGCAGCTCGAGCTCAACGTGATGATGCCCGTCATCGCGCACAACGTGCTGCTCTCGATGATCATCCTCACCAACGCGGCGGCGACGCTTACCGAGCGGTGTGTGAAGGGGATCGAGGCGCACGAGAACATGTGCGCGTACTGGGTCGAGCGGTCGGCGGCGCTCGCCACCGCGCTCATGCCGCACATCGGCTACGCGAAGGCCGCCGAGATCAGCAAGCAGTCGGTGAAGGAGGGCGTCCTCATTCGCGAGATGGTCCGCCGCGACGGCATCCTTCCCCCCGACGAGATCGACGAGGTCCTCGATCTGCGGAAGATGACGGAGATCGGCGTGCCGGGCGGAAAGCACGGCGCGGTAGCGGCGGGCTGACGCCCGCGCCACAAGGGGCGATGATGCGCCATCGCCCCTTGTCCCTCTTTCACGCCCCGTCTATCCTCAAGACGTGCGTATCACAACGTGGGCCGAATACGGACTGATCTGCGCGCTGCATCTGGCGCGGCGCGCGAGTGAGGGTCCGATCACCGGACGCCAGGTCGCGGCGCAGGAGCGGCTGCCCGCCGACTACGTCGAGCAGATCCTGCTCCGGATGCGGCGCGCCGGCATCGTGAAGAGCACGCGCGGCGCCCACGGCGGCTACTCGCTCGCGCTCCCGCCCGCCGACATCTCGGTGCGTGCGGTCATCGCCGCCTCCGAGCTCACGACCTTCGATCTGCACTGCGTCAGCCATCCGGTGGAGACGGAGCGCTGCTCCGCCGCCGAAGGATGCAGCATCCGCCCCGTGTGGATGATGCTCCAGCAGCGCATCGACGACGTGCTCGAGAGCGTGCACCTCAGCGATCTGCTGGCGGAGGAGGGAGTCGTCCGCGCGCGGATCGGCGCCCTCACCGCGATGGCGCAGCCCGTCGCCGACGAGGAGCGCCCCGATGGGCGGCGGCCGCTCCCCGTGCTGCAGGCATGACCCCGGGCGGGTCGGGCTCGCGCTTCGGTCTTCTCGCGGCGTGGCGCTTCCGGCGCCACGCCGCGAGCTACGTCCAGGGGCTCTGGGCCGAGCCTAACGTCGCGGACGTCGAGTGGCTCACGTCGCTCGAGCCGAACGACGACGCGGATCATGCGCGGTGGGAGCTGCGCTACCTCCAGCGGGCGGCCATCCTCCTCGCCGCGGAGCGTGACGCGCTCGACGACCGCACTCCCGCCGTGGTGGCGCGCGCGATCGCCCGCGCCTTCGAGGGCGACAGCGCGGTCGCGCACGACCGCGCCGCGGTGGCGCGCCATCAGTTCAACGAGCGCCTCGCCAGCTATCGCAGCGTGCTCTCGGCGCGCGAAGCGACACCCGTCACGCCGCGTCTCGGGCTGGTCCTGCTCACCTTCCTCGGCCGCCCCACCGCCGCCAGCGATCCGCTCGCCCTGCGCGCTGGGACGATCGTGCAGGACGCGCTCACCCGCGCGAGCGACGCACTGCGCGCCCGCTTCGGGACCGCGGAGCTGCCCGAAGACATCGCCCCCTCGGCGGCGATGGGCGGGGTCAAGCGATAAGCGCTCGGCACGAGAGCGCCGCGACGGGGACCAGGCGCTCGAAGAGCTACGCACGCGGATCGGTCGGATCGGACGGATCTCCGCGGATACGGCTGCTGATCCTTGCTTTGGCAACAGCTCTCAAAACACGAGAAAACTGCTTCACCAGAGGAGAAAACCGCGTTCCCCAAGGAGCTATTGGCGAGAGCAACAGCTCCTTGGATGACGCCGTGTTCTCCCTGGGTAACGCTGCTTGCTCTGTGTTTTAGTGGCTGTTCGCCGAGCAAGATCGGCTCGTTGCGCATGGCCGAGGAGCTCAGCTCGAACACGGAGCGATCCGCCCGATCCGGCAGATCCGCCCGATCCGCGTTGCGTAGTTCCCGAGCCATCCGCCGAGCAAAAAAAACGGCGCTCCAATGGAGCGCCGCCTTTCTCTTCCTGTCGATCGCCGACGGCCGAGTGCCGAACGCCGTCTGTCAGTGCCGAAGGGGGGACTCGAACCCCCACGGGCGTTAGCCCACTGCGCCCTGAACGCAGCGCGTCTACCAGTTCCACCACTTCGGCGTGAGTCGTGAAATGTAGCCGTGGCGCGCGAGTGCGTCAACGCGCGCAGACATGCGTCTCCGTTGCTCGCGCCGTGGGCCGCGCCTAACTTGCCAGCCGGCCGGCGCACCGACTCCGTGCCTCGCCACTCTCAGTCCCGCCATGCCGAAGCCCGCCGACAAGGACGCGATCGAGCCGATCGCGCGGAACAAACGCGCCCGCCACGACTACCACATCCTGGAGACGTGGGAGGCGGGTCTCGTCCTCACCGGCACCGAGGTCAAGTCGCTGCGAAACGGCAAGGCGACCCTCACCGACGCGTACGGAATCGTGAAGGACGGCGAAGTCTGGCTGCTCAACCTTCACATCTCGCCCTACGAGCAGGGCAACCAGTTCAATCACGAGCCGGAGCGGACGCGGAAGCTCCTCCTCCACCGGCGTGAGATCAAGCGCCTCATCGGCGCGGTCGAGCGTCAGGGACTGACCCTGATCCCGCTCGATCTCTACTTCAAGCACGGCATCGCGAAGGTGACGATGGCCCTCGGCAAGGGGAAGCAGCTGCACGACAAGCGTGAGAGCGCCAAGGAGCGCGACGCGCAGCGCGAGATCGCCCGCGAGTTCCGGCGGCGATGATCGCCGGGCTGCTGCTCGCCTTCCAGCTCGCGGCGCCCGCCGAGCTCGTCATCCGCTCGGGGGCGCGCACGGTGAGAGTTCCCGTCACCGCCACCGCCACCGGCCCCGGGATCCGCGCCGACCTGCTCGGCCCCGCCCTCGGCGCCGTCACGCGGCCGGCGCCTAACGGTCACTATCTGATCGCCGTCGGCGGCGTGGTGCTCGACGTCGCGGAGCACGTGCCCTTCGTCAGCGTCGGCGATTCGGTGTACCCGCTCGCCACCGCGCCGACGCTCGTCGACGGCCGGCTCGTCGTTCCGCTGCAGACGATCAGCGAGATCCTGCCGCGCGTCTCCCGCGCCCTCGTCTACGACTCGGCGCGCGACGAGCTCCGCGTCACCGACACCCTGCTCGTGCGCGCCGCTGCTCCCGCTCCAGCGGCGCCCGCCGCGGCGGCTTCGACGCCCTCCGCGACGCCGCGAAAGAAATCGCAGCGCCTCGTCGTCGTCGACGCCGGACACGGCGGCCCGGACAACGGAATGAGCGGCCCGATCGGCGGCAAGGCGAAGGTCGTCGAGAAGAACGTCACGCTCGCCGTCGCCGGCCAGCTCGCGGCCGCGCTTCGGGCGCGCGGGCTTCGCGTCATCATGACGCGGACGACCGACACCCTCATCGCGCTCTCCGACCGCGGGCGCATCGCGAACGCGAGCCACGCCGATCTCTTCCTCTCGGTGCACGTGAACGCGGCCAACCCGAACTGGAAGAATCCATCGGCGACGCGCGGCTTCGAGACCTACTTCCTCGCCGAGGCGAAGACGGAGGACGCGAAGCGCGTCGAGAGCATGGAGAACGAGTCGGTGAAGTTCGAGACCGGCGTGCACGCGCCGAAGGGCGATCCGCTCGCCTTCATCATCAACGACATGGCGCAGAACGAGCATTTGCGTGAATCGAGCGACCTCGCGGGGACGATCCAGGGCACGCTCGCGAAGGTGCACCCGGGCCCCGATCGCGGCGTGCGACAGGCGAACTTCGCGGTGCTGCGCACGTCGTTCATGCCCGCGGTGCTCGTCGAGATCGGCTTCGGCACGAACCCGGCCGACGCGAAGGTGCTGAGCAATGCGCTCTGGCAGGCGCGGATCGCCGGCGCGATCGCCGACGCGACGGTGCGATACCTGTCACGATACGAGCGTCGCGTGACGCCGGGCGCGCGGTGAGCGAGCGCCGCGCCGGCGCCGGTCTCGCCACGCGGCTCGTCGCCGTCGCGTTGATCGTCGCGGGCTGCGGCTGGAACGGGATGTACAACGCGCGCCACGCGGACCGCGATGGCGCGCGCTCGCTCCTCGCGGGCGACGACTCCGCGGCGGCGCGCAGCTTCGCGCTCGCATCCGCTGCCGCCGAGACGCTCCTCGCGCGCACGCCGCGCGACCGCTGGACCCCGGAGGCGCTCGCGCTGGCCGGACGCGGGCTCGCGTTCACCGGCGACTGCGGCCACGCGCTGTCGCGGCTCGACGTCGCCCGGACGAAGGCCCGCGAGCGTGAGACGCGCGAGTCGGCGTCGCTCGCCGCGGGGTGGTGCCTCGTTCGCGGCGCGCGCTACTCCGAGGCGCTCGCGGTGCTCGAGCCGCTGCAGTCGTCGCGCGACCGGAACGTCGCCACGCTCGCCACGCGCTGGACCGCGCAGGCGCTGCTCGCGCAGGGGAACGCGGCGGGCGCCGCGCGCGTGCTCGCACGCACCGATCCCGGCGCGGCGGAGTGGACGCTCGCCCGCGACGCCTTCGAGCGAGGGGCGATCGCCCGCGCGGAGACGCTGCTCGCCGCACGTGTCGCGGCGCACGACCTTCGCCCCGAGCTGATCGTCCTGCTGCGCGACCTCTGGCTGCACGGCGACACCGCCGTCGCCTGGCGCGTCGGCGCCGCGGCGGCCTCGTCGCGCGGTCAGGCCGAGCTGCGTGCCGCGGTGCGCGTGACGCTCGCCGAGCTTCTGCTCCAGTCGGGGCGCGACGCGGATGCGCGAAAGATGCTCGCGCCGGTGCCGCGGCTCAGCGCCGACACGGCGCTCGTCGCGCGTGCACGCGATGCGATGCTCGGCGTCGCGCTCCGCGATGCGTCGACGCTCGACGAGATCGCGCGCGACGCGCGCGGCGAGTCGGGGGCGAGAGGGCGCGTCGCCAGCTCGGTGCTGCTCGCGCGCATGCTCGCGTCGCGGGACACGGCGACGGGAGCGGGACGCTTCCTCGCGGGAGAGGTGCTCCGCGACAGCATCGGAGCCTCGCGTGCAGCGCGCACGCTGTTCACGATGCTCCCGGTCGGCTCGCCGCTCGCCGCGAAGGGATGGCTCGCCGCCGCGCGCCTCGCGGGTGATTCCTCGGCGCGGTACGTGGAAGTCGCCCGCTCGCGCTGGCCCGACTCTCCGTACCTGCGCGCGCTCGACGGCCGCGCCGGCGGCGACACGCTCGCGATCGCGGCGGACACCCTGTTGCGTAAGGCGTGGGACGAGGCGATCGTCGTCTACCGCGACAGTCTCGAGGCGCGCCGCGCCGCGAGCGTCCCTCCCGCCGCGCCACGCCCATGACGACAGCGACGAAGCCGCGCGCCGAGATACCGCCCCCGCCGCCGTTAGGCGTCGAGGTGGCGGGGGTCGGCTTCGCCAATCCCATCGTCCTCGCCCCGGGCACCGCGGGCTACGGGCT
>DATAIN010000526.1:0-4338 GCA_036262635.1 Gemmatimonadaceae bacterium
CGGAAAGGGCCGACTGCGGCGCTGAAAGCGCCGCGCGTCGGCCCTTCATCCGATCAGGTCCTTTGCCGCATCCCGTGTCCCGCATCGCGGTCTCCCGCCGCAGGCGGACACCCCGCATCGCTGGTTCGACGGAACTCGCATCGCCGTCCGGCGCTCGTCAGCGCAGCGATGGCACGTGCAGCGTGGGGGAGATGTCCCACCAGGGGCGGCGCCGCGGACCGTAGCGCAAGAAGAGGACGAGCGCGAGCGCTAGCATGACGACGAGCTGCAGGACGAGCCCTCCGTACTGGAGCGAGAAGTCGCA
This sequence comes from Gemmatimonadaceae bacterium, assembly GCA_036262635.1. Lineage (GTDB taxonomy): Bacteria > Gemmatimonadota > Gemmatimonadetes > Gemmatimonadales > Gemmatimonadaceae > JABFXC01. The sequence goes on from DATAIN010000526.1 coordinate 305, forward strand.
CTCCATGACGTAGAACTGCGTCATGATCGGCGCCGCGGCCGCGGTCATCAGCACGCTCTGGCCCGGACGATTGCAGCACTGCTCGAGCGTCGCGAGGATCGCGCCGACGAGGAGCATGCCGAGGAGGATGCCCGGGTCGCCGTAGTTGATGTAGAACTCGACCAGCACCGGCAGGTTGATCGAGGTGTGGCCATCGAGCGGGCTGAGATAGCCGTAGCGGTGGCCGAAATCTTGACCGAGGGTCTTCGTCGGCTTGTCGGGCCAGACGACTCGCGGCACGAAGGCGCCGACGAGGGAGTTGTAGGTGGCACCGTCCCAGAATGGAACGTCGGCGGGCGTTCGACGCATCACATCGGCGAGGAGCTCGATGTTCGAGGAGCGCCGGGCGATCACGTCCCATCCGCGCGCGATCGTCCCCTGCACGCCACGGTCCCGCACCGACTCCTCGAGGAGATCGACGAGAACCCACGACTGCTGGAGCGGGGATACGTGACTTCCTCCCCGCCAGACGCGGAGCCGCCACTGATTCATCACCCCGCGGATGGAGACGCAGAGCAGCACTGCGACCGCTCCGGCGGCGAGATAGCGCACCGGCATTCCACGCCGCCCGATCCAGAACGCCGTGAAGATCGCGAACGACACGTAGAGCACTGGCGCCGTCGCGCCGGAACCGAAGTCGATGAACACCGCCGCGGGCACGGCCACCCACGTCAGGATGCGCTGGCGCCGGGTCAGCATGTTCGCTCGGTAGGCGACGATCAGCACGATAAGCGCCGCCTGTGCCACGAAGGAGATCATGCGCAGCGCCCCGACGTGCGACGGGTCGAAGGGCGTGACCCGGCCGACGATCGCCTGCGCCGCATTCAGCGCGAGAAAGACGAAGGTCCACGGCAGGAGATCCCGCGCCCGCAGGCGGCGTAGTCGCGCATTGATCGGCGGCATCCGGCCGTGCCAGGACCGCAGGACGATGTGGCGGCCCAGCAGCATCGCGGCCCATCCCAGAAATGCCATCTCCACCGGATGGCCATAGTCGATCTGCGTATTGAAGAGGGTCGTCACCGCGGTGCCGTTCACCGGATCGCGCCCCCAGTAGTTCGCGAAGCCGAGCGCGGCGGAGAGCGCGTAGTACAGACCGTAAAGGATTCCGATGATGGGGAAGAACGGGATCGGGCGGCGGCGCTCGCGCCGGGTCAGGGTGTAGCCAAGTGCCGGGAGCCAGCAGAGAATCCAGAGCAAGGCAGCGGCGTCGCGCACGCGTTGCGGAAGGTCGTTCATGCCGGGGGCGAACTCCGGAAGGACCGCGGCCTTGAGCGGAAAGACCATGAACGCGACGGCGCTCACGAACGGGATGAGCATAGGCCACGCGCGCCAACGCCATCTGCTCGGATGCGACGGACGCCAATAGACGGCATGCAGGCGCCGCGCGTCTTCGCGAAGCTCGATCGCGGTTCGCGGAACGTGGTGTCCGGCTTCCTTCGCGGGCGGAGGCGAAAGCGCCGTCGACCAGGACTCGTTGCCGGTCAGGAGATCAGTCTGCAGTCGGATCCTCGCGACGCTCTGGCTGACCGCGCCCCCGGTCCTCACGCGACAGAGGAGGGGCGCCGGGATGCGGATTCTCGTGCTCCCCACGAGCGGACGCAAGAGAAGCACCGGCTCCTTGCCGAGCACGATTCCGGACATGATCCTTCGGCGCACCCAATCCAACCCGGTCATGCTCCGTCGAACCTCGGCTCACGCTCTCCTCCTCTCCGCGGCTGTCGCGATCGCGGCGTCTCCACTCGCCGCCCAGTCCATCGAGTCCGGCTACCGCGCCGCCGCCGATTCACTCATCGACGCCGCGCTGAAGGACAGCGCCGCCTGGAACCGGCTGGCGAAGCTCACCGACACCTTCGGCAATCGGCTGAGTGGCTCGGAGAGCCTCGAGCGGGCGATCGACTGGATCCTCGCCGAGATGAAGCGCGATGGGCTCGAGAACGTGCGCGGCGAGCCCGTGAAGGTGCCGCACTGGATCCGCGGCGAGGAGTCGCTCGCGCTCGTCACCCCGCGCAAGGCGCCGCTGCGAATGCTCGGCCTCGGCGGCAGCGTCGCGACGCCGAAGCGCGGGATCACCGCGCCGGTGATGGTCGTCGGCGACTTTGACGAGCTGACGCGGCGCGCCGCCGAGGCGAAGGGAAAGATCGTGCTCTTCGACGTCCCCTTCACGACGTACGGCCAGACGGTGCGCTACCGCGGCGGCGGGGCGAGCGCCGCGGCGAAGGTCGGCGCGGTCGCGGCACTCGTGCGCTCGGTGACGCCGATGTCGCTGCGCACCCCGCACACCGGCGCGATGCGCTACGACTCCACCGTCGCGAAGATCCCGACTGCCGCAGTCACCGTCGAGGATGCGCTCATGCTTCGCCGGATGGTCGAGCGCGGCGACAACCCCGTCGTCACCCTGAAGATGGGCGCGCGGATGGCCGCCGACGCGCCCTCGCGCAACGTCGTCGCCGAGCTGCGCGGCTCGACGAATCCCGACGAGGTGGTGGTGCTCGGCGGCCACATCGACTCGTGGGACGTCGGTCAGGGTGCGATGGACGACGGCGGCGGTGTCGTCGCCGCGTGGGAGGCGGTGCGGCTGATGAAGCAGCTCGGCCTCCGTCCACGGCGCACGGTGCGCGTCGTCGCCTGGACGAACGAGGAGAACGGCACCGCGGGAGGCAACGGCTATCGCGACGCGCACCGCGCCGAGGTGGACAAGCACGTGCTCGCAATCGAGAGCGACAACGGCGTCTTCAAGCCGCGCGGCGTCGCCTTCAGCGGGACGGACAGCGCGACCGCGATCATCCGCCAGGTGGCGAAGCTGCTCGACCGGATCGGGGCCGGCGGGGTCGCCTCCGGTGGTGGCGGCGCGGACATCGGTCCGATCACCGCCCTCGGCGTCCCCGCGATGTCTCCCGACGTCGACGGAACGAAGTACTTCTGGTACCACCACACCGACGCCGACACGATGGACAAGCTCGATCCGCGCGAGGTGGCGCTCTGCGTCGCGACGATGGCGGTGATGGCGTACGTCGTCGCCGATCTCCCGCAGCCGCTGCCGCGCGGCGCGGGGTCGGTCGAGCGTTAGGCAGGAGGGCGGGCGCCGCCCACCTCATCCCGAGGAGGCGCGCGCCCCCTTCCAGATGACGGCCGCGTCGTACCCGTGGATCGTCCGGACGACGTCGGCGTTCCAGCTCTCGAGGCCGCGCATGGCCAGCGGTCGCAGGGCGCGGAGGTCGATCACTTCGTGACCGGTCGCATCGGGGTTCGCGAGCACGCGGGTGAGGCGCTGCTCGCCGGCCTTGAACTCGTCGAACTCGTCGCTCGAGACCGAGGCGAAGCTCCGTCCCGGCCCGAGGACGGCTTGCCGGGATCCGGGACCGGGAAGGACGATGACATGGAAGGCGCGCCCGCCGCCGAGCGCCGCCACCTCGTCCGCCATCGATCCGAGATCGAAGATGTTCACGTAGTTCGCGCCGCGAATCATGTGATTGTAGCCGGCCTTCAGCATGACCTTCGGCGACGCCCCGCGCTTCCGCTCCTCGTTCAGCCGCGCGGCGAAGTTGCTCCGCATCCACTGCGCGCGCCGCTCCGACGAATCCCACGCGGTGCCGGTGCGGGCCACGGAGTTGATCGCGAGTGACTCCTCCAGCGTGCGGAGGATGATGTCACTCTCGCGGTCGGGGTTGGGCCAGTCGGTGCGGACGGTCGAGACGATGGCCGGTTCCTGCGCGAAGAGAAAGGGCGGCTCCGAGCCCGGATTCTTCTCCCGTCGCGCCGCGGAGCCGGTCGATGCTTCCAGCAGGCGCGCGAACGACGCTCGCGCACGACGCGGCACTCGGGGCTCGAGCCTGGAGATCAGATAGCGGTCGCTGAAGATCTCGCGGTCGAAGCCCCAGAGCACGCGCTCGTTCTTCGGCGCGGCGCGGACCACCGCGGCGAGGAACTGAGCTTCCTCGCGCAGGTACATCGGGCTCCAGCTGTCGGGGCGAGCGAAGAAGCCGAGGATTCCCTGG
>DATAIN010000527.1:0-2873 GCA_036262635.1 Gemmatimonadaceae bacterium
ACTCGACGCCGATCGTCGCGGTGGATACCTGGTATCACGTCGGCTCGCGCAACGAGCGCCCGGGCCGCACCGGCTTCGCGCACCTGTTCGAGCACATGATGTTCCAGGGCTCGGCGCACGTGAAGAAGGGAACGCACTCCACGATTCTCGAGCAGGCGGGCTCCGTCGGTCTCAACGGCAGCACGACCGAGGACCGGACGAACTACTACGAGTCGATGCCGTCGAACGCGCTGCCGCTGGCGCTGTGGCTCGACGCCGACCGGATGGGCCGCCTGCTGCCCGTGATGGACCAGGCGAAGCTCGACCTGCAGCGCGACGTCGTGAAGAACGAGCGTCGCGAGCGGGTGGACAACGTGCCGTACGGGCGGGCGAACGAGACGATCCTCGCCGCGCTGTACCCGAAGAGCCATCCCTACTCGTGGCCGGTCATCGGCTCGATGGCGGACCTCTCGGCCGCGTCGCTGGACGACGTGAAGAACTTCTTCCGCACCTACTACGCGCCGAACAACGCGACGCTCACCATCGCCGGTGACTTCAACAGCGACAGCGTGAAGGCGTGGGTGAACAAGTACTTCGCGCAGATTCCGCGCGGCCCGACGGTGCCGTCGGGCATCACGGTTCCCGCGGTGAACCTGACGAAGGACACCGTGCTCGTGCTCGAGGATCGCGTGCAGCTGCCGCGCCTCTACTACGCCTGGCACACCGTGAAGGCATTCACGCCCGACGATGCGGCGCTCGACATCCTCGCCTTCATCCTGGCCGGCGACCGCAGCGCCCGACTCTACACGAAGCTCGTCCACGACATGCAGATCGCGCAGCAGGTGAATGCGAACCAGGCGAGCGGCCGGCTGGACAGCTACTTCCAGATCGCCGTCACGCCGAAGCAGGGACGGATGCCGACCGAGCTGGCGGCGGTCGTCGACTCCGAGCTGACGCGCATCGCCAAGGAAGGTCCGACGCCGCGCGAGGTGCAGCGTGCCCAGAACTCCTATCGCACGAGCTTCCTCGACGCGATGGCGAGCGTGCTCGGGAAGGCCGAACAGCTCAACAACTACAACTACTTCGTGGGCCAGCCCGACTACACGCAGCAGGACGCGGCGCGCTACGACGCGGTGACACCGGCCGACGTCCAGCGCGTGGCGGCGCAGTATCTCGCCGCGCCGAAGGTAGTGCTCACCGTCGTTCCGCAGGGGAAGACCGAGATGGCCGTGAAGGGAGGAACCCGCTGATGCGCGCCCCGATGCTCCTTCGCGCCGCCGCGACCGGCGTGATTCTCGCCGCCGTGCACGGCTGCTCGAGCACTCCCGCGCCCGCGCCCGCTCCGGCGCCGGTGGTGACCCCGACTCCGACGCCACCGGTCGCCGAGGCGGCGCCGGCCCCGCTGATCGACACTGTCCCGCCGGTGCTCGGACCGGCACCGAGCGTGACGCTGCCGCCGATCGACCGGCGGACGCTGCCTAACGGGATGACGCTGCTCGTCGTCGAGCAGCACGAGCTCCCGGTCGCCGACTTCGTGCTCGTCGTCGGGAGCGGTACGGAAGCGGATCCGGCCGCGCACGGCGGGCTCGCCTCGCTCACCGCCTCGCTCCTCCGCGAGGGGACGACGACGCGCTCGGCCACCGCGCTCGCCGACCAGCTGTCCTTCCTTGGCGCCTCGCTCTTCGCGACCAGCGGCTGGGACATGTCGCAGGTCGCGCTGCACACGACCACCGCGCAGATGGACAGCGCGCTCGCCCTCTTCGCCGACGTCGTGCAACGTCCCGCCTTCGCGGCGGCGGACGTCGACCGGTTGAAGAAGCAGCGGCTGACCGACCTGCTCCAGGCGCGGGACCGCCCGCGCGACATCGCCGATCGCGTGTACGCGCAGATGCTCTACGGCACGGCGCATCCGTATGGACGCCCGCCGATGGGGACCGAGCAGTCCACGACGGCGATCACCCGGAGCGACATCCGGCGCTTCTACGACACGTACTACCGGCCGAACAACGCGACGCTGATCGTCGTCGGCGACGTCACGCCGGCGGACGTGGAGCGGCGCGCGCGGGCGCTCTTGGGCAGCTGGCCGCGGCGCGCGGTACCGCAGACGAAGTACCCGGCGTCGAGCATGACCGCGGCGAAGCCGACGATCTACCTGGTGGACAAGCCCGGCGCGCCGCAGTCGTCGATCCGCATCGGCGACATCGGCGTGGCGCGCTCCACCCCGGACTACTTCGCGCTGATGGTGATGAACACCATCCTCGGCGGATCCTTCACCAGCCGGCTCAACCAGAACCTGCGCGAGAAGCGCGGCTACACCTACGGCGCGGGCTCGGGGTTCACGATGCGGCGGCAGCCCGGTCCCTTCACGGCGCGGGCCGAAGTGACGGGAACGAAGACCGACTCGTCGCTCATCGAGTTCATGAACGAGCTGCGGAGCATCCGCGACACCGTGTCGAGCGCCGAGCTCGCGCGGGCGAAACGCTACCTCGAGCTGCAGCTCCCCGGCGAGTTCGAGACGACGAGCAGCATCGCGTCGCAGCTCGTGCCGGTCGTCGTGCACAACCTTCCCCTCGATTTCTACTCCAGCTACGTGCAGCAGATCGAGCAGGTGACCCAGGCGGACATCCGGCGCGTCGCGCAGCGCTACGTCGATCCGGCGAAGATGGCGATCGTCGTCGTCGGCGACCGGGCGTCGATCGAGCCGGGGATCCGCGCGCTCAACCTGGGGGACGTGAGCGTCCGCGACCTGAACGGGGCAGTGCTCGCGAACCCGGCGAAGCCCTGATGGTCCGTCGGCGCGCGCTGCTGCTGGTCGCACTGGCTTTCGTCGCCTGTCGTGAAGGCGCCGAGAGCTCGGCGGAAGCGGCGCGCGCCGATTCGTCGGCGGCGGGCTA
>DATAIN010000528.1:0-1760 GCA_036262635.1 Gemmatimonadaceae bacterium
CGGTGGTCGCGGTGAGCCTGACGAGGCGCCCCACGGAGCTGCACCTGCTCGACGTGAACGGGATCGCAGGCTTCCTCTACCTGCCGGCCCTCGCGCCGGACGACGCTCGCCGCGTGCTCGCGGCCGTCCGCCGTCCCGTCGCGCCGCCGCCGACCTATTCGCTTCCCGCCACGTTCGAGTGGACGCGCACGAACACGACCGCGCGTTGAGGCGCATGCCGGCGCCCCTTGCCGACACGCGACCCGATCCTCGCCACCCGGACAGCCGCCACACGAGCCGTCCGGGGCGTCCGCCCGCCATGACGCCCGCGGGTTCCCTCCCGGCCCTCCCGCCCGATCGCGCCGTCGCCATCCTCGAGGGGATCGGCGAGGCGATGATCGTCCTCGACCGCGACTATCGCGTCACCTGGTGGAACGCGGCCGCCGAGCGCGCCACCGGCGTGCTGAAGAAGGACGTGCTGGGCGAGCGGCTGTTCCACCGCTTCCCGCGCCTCGAGGGCACCGCCGCCGAGCGCGCGCTCGAGGAGGTCGCCGAGCGTCGCGAGCCGCGCTCGTACACCGGCTGGCACTTCAGCGCCGCCTCGTCCGGCACGCGCGCCTCCGATACGCGCCCCGGCATCTACGACGCGCGACTCTGGCCGCTCGATGACGGCGGCCTGCTCGTCCTGTGCACCGAGGTCACCGCGCGCGAGATGCAGCGCCGCGAGCTGGAGGAGCGCAACCGCGAGAACGTCGAGCTGCGCGACTTCGCGCGCGCGATGGCCGCGATGGGCGATGCCGGCGACCTGCTGCGACTGCTCTGCACGGCCGCGATGAAGCACCTGGGCGGCACGTCCTCCATCGTCGCGCGCGACCTGCGCAACGGCACCGGGGAGTGCATCGCCGCCGCGGGCACCGGGCACGCGCTCGAGGGCACGCGCTTCCCGCTCGAGGGCTCGCTCATCGGCCGCGTCGTCGCCACCGGCCGGCCCGTGGTCCTCGCCGACTACGCGAGCGAGTCGCCCTACTTCACCGAAGTCGCCGCCGACGAGCAGCTCGGCCCCATCGTCATGACGCCGCTCGTCGCGCACGGCGAGCTGCTCGGCGTCTTCGGGCTCGCGCGCCGGCGCGGCCGCAGCCCGTTCACCGACGCCGACCTCGAGCGCCTCGGCGTCTTCGTCGACCACGCGTCGCTCGCCGCCTGGAAGGCGCGCCTCGTCGAGCGCGCCGAGTCGGCCAACGAGGCCAAGGCCGCGTTCCTCGCCTCGATGAGCCACGAGCTGCGCACGCCGCTCACCGCGCTCACCGGCTACGGCGAGCTGCTCGCCGACGAGATCCTCGGGCCGCTCGGCAAGGCGCAGATGGAGATGGTGGAGCGCATGCGCACCGTCACGCACAACCTCTCCGCGCTCGTCGACGAGCTGATGACGTACTCGAGCCTCGAGGCGGGCAAGGAGTACGCGCGCATCGCGCCGGTCGCGCTGCGCGACGTCGTCGACGAGGCGCTCGTCGTCGTCGAGCCGCTCGCGCGGCTCAAGGGGCTCGACTTCTCCGTCAGCGGGATCGCGGGGCTCCCGATCGTGCTGACGGACGGCGACAAGGTCCGGCAGGTCCTCGTCAACCTGCTCGGCAATGCGATCAAGTTCACCGATCGCGGCAGCGTGCGCCTCGACGTGTGCTGCACGGAGCACACGATGCGCTTCCGCGTGCGCGACACGGGCATCGGCATCGCGCCGGAGGATCACGCGCGGCTCTTCCAGCCCTTCGGGCAGCTCGACATCG
>DATAIN010000529.1:0-1753 GCA_036262635.1 Gemmatimonadaceae bacterium
CGGAGACGAAGAGGAGCGAATGCACCAGCGCGACGCGGCGCGCCCGCGACATGTCCTCGAGCGAGAGTCCGGTCACGAAGCCGATGTAGCTCGGCACGAGCGGCAGCACGCACGGCGAGAGGAAGCTGAGGATCCCCGCCGTGAACGCGATCGCGACGCCCAGCGTCGCCGAGCTCTCCATGTCCGCTCCTGAATCTCCCGTGAACGTCACCGGTGCGGGGCCCGCGGTTCCGCCGCGGCCGCGCACCCTGCTCGGCTGGTACTACCGGCTCAAGTACTCGCTCTTCCGCCGCGAGCGTCGGGCGGCCGGGCGGCGCGGGCTCGTCGTCCTCCAGATCGACGCGCTGAGCCACGCCGACCTGCGGCGCGCGATCGATCTCGGACTCTGCCCCACGATCACGAAACTTATCCGCGAGGAGGGCTACGGTCTTCGCCACTGGTACTGCGGTCTGCCGAGCGCGACCCCGTACTGCCAGGCGGGGATCATGTACGGCGAGAACGGCCGCATCCCGGCGTTTCGCTTCTACGACAAGAAAACCCGGCGCGTCGTCACGTGCAACGCGCCGCAGGGCGTCCAGTACATCCGCGATCGCATCCAGGGTCAGGGCGCGCTCTACGGCGGCTCGAGCTACGTGAACCTCCTCGACGGCGACGCGCGCACGGTCGCCTTCACGGTCGCGACACGCGAGCGGTTGTCCGTCTATCGGCGGCTCGGCGGAACGCGGATGGCGCTGCTGATCCTCATCCATCCGATTCGCGTGCTGCGGATGGCCGGCCAGGCGGTGCTCGAATGGCTGCGCGAGGAATGGGAGCGCAACGTCGGCGAGCTGGCGCGCCGGCGCACGCACTCCGAGGGGATCTTTCCCTTCGTGCGCATCCTGACGAACGTCGTCGTGCGCGAGCTGCAGACGATGGCGATCCTGCTCGACGTCTATCTCGGCGTGCCGCTGATCTACAGCACGTTCATGCAGTACGACGAGCTGGCGCATCATTTCGGACCCTCGAGCCGCGCCGCGCTGCGCGACCTGCGCCGCACCGACGCGCGGATCGCGGAGATCCTCCGCATGATGCGGTCACGCCCCGGTCGCGAGTACGATCTCGTGATCCTCTCCGACCACGGGATGACTCCCGCCGCGAGCTACCGCGTGGAGTTCGACGAGTCGCTCGGCGCGACGGTCCAGGGGATACTGGACAAGCACGCGGCGAGGCAGCGCCGCGAGGCGCAGGTCGCGCTCGCGAGCTTCGCGGAGAGCAGCGAGTACGCCGAAGTCGGCGCGCGGGTCCTCGACACGGTCGCCGGCGCCGCACCGACCCGGGCGCGGCTGCTGCGGCGCGCGCTCGCCCGGACGGGACGCTGGCTGCGCCGCCAGTACGGGCTGCGCGAGATCATCCTCCCGGAGAAGTACCACGTCGGAACGCGGCACGACGTGGTGGTGACCTACAGCTCCTCCCTCGCGCTGGTCTACTTCGCCGACGCCGACCGGGCCCTCGACGTGACGGAGATCGAGGGCGACGTCCGGCGCGACGCGCTGCGGCAGGCGCTCGTCGATCATCCCGGGATCGGGATCGTCCTCGCCCGCGACGGCGAGGAAGTCGTGGCGATGGGCAAGCGCGGCCGCTCGTGGATCCGCGACGGACAGGTGCGACGCGTCGAGGGAGAGGACCCGCTCACGGTCTACGGCACCGAGAGCTTCAACCGCCGCGCGATCGAGAGCCTCGTCAAGCAGCCTAACGGCGGCGACCTCGTGCTCTT
>DATAIN010000530.1:0-4269 GCA_036262635.1 Gemmatimonadaceae bacterium
GGATGTCGAAGAGGTTGTTCGCCGTGCAGATGAACAGCACGCCGGACAGGTCGACGGGAAGATTGAGGTAGTGATCGACGAACTCGTCGTTCTGCGACGGGTCGAGCACCTCGAGCATCGCCGCGGTCGGATCACCCGACGGGCCGCCGTGCGACATCTTGTCGATCTCGTCGATCATGAACACCGGGTCCTTCACCTGCACGCGCCGCAGCGCCTGCACGAGCAGCCCCGGCATCGCGCCGACGTAGGTGCGGCGGTGTCCGCGGATCTCCGCCTCGTCGCGCACCCCGCCCACCGAGATGCGATAGAACTCGCGGCCGATCGACGTGGCGATCGCCTCGCCGAGCGAGGTCTTGCCGGTGCCCGGCGGTCCGACGAAGCAGAGGATCGGGCCGTGCGGATCGCCCCCGCGCAGCTTGCGCACGGCGAGGAACTCGATGATGCGCTCCTTCGCCTCGCCGAGCCCGTAGTGACGCGAGTCGAGCGCCTCCTGGACCTTGGCGAGAGAGATATCGTCGTCACCCGACCGTTTGTGCCAGGGAAGGGCGAGGATCCAGTCGAGGTAGGTGCGGATGACCTGATACTCGCTCGACGCGGGGGAGAGCATGCGCATGCGCTCCGTCTCACGCTTCGCTTCGGCGAGCACCTTCTCGGGCAGCTTCGCCTCGTCGATCTTCCGCAGGATCTCCGACGCTTCCTTGTCGCCCGGATCCGTCTCGCCGAGCTCCGCCTGGATCGCGCGCAGCTGCTGGCGCAGATAGAACTCGCGCTGGTGCTGCTCGATCTTGATCTCGGTCTGCCGCTTCCCGTCCTCCATCACGCGCGCCCGCGCGACCTCGCGCTCGAGGCGGTTCAGGATGAACCGCAGACGCTGCCCCACGTCGAGCCGCTGCAGCACCTCGTCCTTGTCCGAGATGCGGAAGTTCATGTTCGTCGCCGCGAGATCGGCGAAGCGTCCGGGATCCGAGATGTTCATCTTCAGGATCGCCGGCACCTCGTCCGGGATGCGATCGACGAGGTCGGCGAGCGTCTCCGCCGCGGCGACGATGCGCGAGACGAGATCGTCCACCTCGTTCGCGTCGGCGGACGTCTCCTTCGCCGGACGGATCACGGCGATCGGATACGGATTGTCCTGTTCGATGTCGTCGACGACGATGCGACGCAGCCCTTGAAGCGTGATCTGGACCGTGTCGCCCGGAAGATTGATCCGCTCGTGCACGCGCGCCGCGACGCCGACCCGGCCGATGAAGCGCTTCGTGTCCACGGGCTCGTCGTGGTCACCTGTCGCGACGACGAGGGCGACGACGAGACCGGGCTCCTCGTGATCCCGGAGGAGGGACAGGTTCTCCGGTGCCCCCATCTGGACGGCGATGGTGCCGAGGGGGTAGACGATCGTCGACCGCAGCGCCATCAGCGGGAGGGTCGGCGGGAGCTCGGACTTGAGGATCTCTTCCTTTCGTTGGGCTTTTGCCATGGAGCGGTGCGTCGGTGCTCGAGGTGGCGGACGCCGAGAGGGCGGGGAGCGTCTTTGACGCACGCCTCGGGCCCCGGGTAACGGGACACTCGAGCCAGTCACGTGCGCGCCTTGAACGGAAGTCTAATCGCGGCTACGTTTAAGGGCTATGTTCGACGAGCTGAGCGAAAAACTCGAGGCGACCTTCGCGCGCCTGCGCGGGCGCGGCGTCCTCACCGAGGCCGACATCAAGGACGGGCTGCGCGAGGTGCGGCGCGTCCTGCTCGAGGCCGACGTCAACTTCCAGCTCACGCGCGAGTTCCTCGAGCGTGTCGAGAAGAAGGCGGTCGGCGTCTCGCAGCTGCGCACGGTCTCGCCCGCTCAGCAGCTCGTCAAGATCGTGCACGAGGAGCTCACCGCGATGCTCGGCGAGCGGCGCGAGGGGCTCAGGCTCAGCTCGATCCCGCCGACGGTGGTGATGATGGTCGGCCTGCAGGGGTCGGGAAAGACCACTACAGCGGCGAAGCTCGCGCGACGGCTGCGCGGCGAGGGTCGCGCGACGCGGCTCGTCGCCGCGGACGTGTATCGGCCCGCCGCGATCGATCAGCTCGAGACGCTCGGCAAGCAGCTCGAGGTGCCGGTCTTCGCGGACCGCTCGACGACCGACGTCGTGAAGATCGCGCGCGCCGGCATCGATCAGGCGAAGCGCGAGCGCGACCGTGTGGTCATCGTCGACACCGCGGGACGCCTGCAGATCGACGACGAGATGATGAAGGAGCTCGTCCGCCTGAAGGAGGCCGTCCATCCCGACGAGATCCTGCTCGTGGCCGACGGGATGACGGGGCAGGAGGCGGTCCGGATCGCGCAGGGCTTCGACCAGGCGCTCGGCGTCACCGGCGTCGTGCTGACCAAGATGGACGGCGACGCCCGCGGCGGCGCGGCGCTCTCGATCTACGGCGTCACGAAGAAGCCCATCAAGTACGTCGGCGTCGGCGAGAAGCCGGAGGCGCTCGAGGAGTTCCATCCGGAGCGGATGGCGGGGCGTATCCTGCAGCAGGGCGATGTCCTCTCGCTCGTCGAGAAGGCGCAGGCGACGTTCGACGCCGACGAGGCGAAGAAGCTCGAGAAGAAGGTCCGCAAGGAAGGGATGGACCTCGGCGACTTCCTCGTCGCGATGAAGCAGATCGAGAAGCTCGGGCCGCTCGAGGGCGTGCTGAAGATGCTCCCCGGCGTGAACTCGAAGATGCTGAAGCAGGCGAAGCAGGCCGACCCGAAGCGGATGAAGCATCTCGAGGCGATCGTGCTCTCGATGACGCCGGAGGAACGAAAGACGCCGGGGATCATCAACGGCTCGCGTCGCGCCCGCATCGCGAAGGGCTGCGGCCGGCCGGTGAACGAGGTCAACCGCCTGCTCGATCAGTTCCGCGACATGCAGAAGATGATGAAGAAGGCGGCATCGGGCGGGAGGATGGGGTTTCCGAGGTTCTGAACCGTTGCAGTTCCGCGGTTGCTCATAGATGGTTTCGCCGGAGGCTGATTGCTGGAAGCGGTCGGCAACGGCGCAACCGCAGTCGCTGGCAGCCTCCAGCTTACGGCTTCCAGCTGTAGTTCCCGGGTGCGGCGCGGAGATACCGCGTGCGCGAGGAGCCCGGCGCAGTACAGAGACAACTCTGCCTAACGGGAGAAGAAGATGGTCAAGATTCGCCTCCGTCGTATCGGACGGAAGAAGGCCCCCATGTACCGCATCGTCGTCGCCGACAGCACGAGCCCGCGCGACGGCCGCTTCATCGAGATCGTCGGCACGTATGCTCCCCGCCAGGCGGAGAACTCGGTCTCGCTGAAGGAAGATCGCATCGAGCACTGGCTCGACGTCGGCGCGCAGCCGACGGACACCGTGCGCTCGATCATCCGCAAGGCCGGCATGCTGAAGCGTCGGCACGAGGCGCGCCTCGGCCGCAAGCTCCAGGCGAAGGCGGTTCCGGTCGGCGAGAGCGCCGAGTAGCACGCAGTTCCGATGAGCGACGCCGCGGTCCACGTCATCGTCGGCCGGGTGCGCAAGGCACACGGCATCCGCGGCGAGCTCGTCGTCGAGCCGATGACCGACGAGCCGGATGCGATCTTCGCATCCGGCCGTCGTCTTTACGTCGGTGACGCGCTCGGTCGTCCCGATCCGAAGGTGGCGCCGGTCGAGGTCGAGCGTGCGCAGCCCTTCAAGGGCGGCTACATCCTGACGGTGACCGGGATTCCCGACCGCACCGCCGCCGAGCGCTGGCGGGAACGCTACTTCCTTCTTCCCGAGGAGGAGCTGCCGCCGCCGAGCGAGGACGAGATCTATCTCCACGATCTCCCGGGGATGCGCGTCGAGCTCGAGGACGGCGCGGTGGTGGGCGTCGTGAGCGCCGTGTTCGAGCTGCCGCAGGGGCTCGTGCTCGACGTGGCGCGCGGCGGAGATGCGGGCGCGAAGCCTTCCACGGTGATGATCCCGTACGATGAGCGCACGGTGGTCGGCGTCGATCGCGAGGAGCGGCGCGTCGTCGTCGCGCTCCCCGACGGCCTGCTCGACTGAACGCGGCATGCTCCGCGTCAACATCGTCACGATCTTCCCCGAGTTCTTCGCCGGACCGCTCTCACTGAGCATTCCGGCGCGGGCCGCGGCCGCCGGCGGCGTGAGCTACAACGTCGTCGATCTGCGTGAGTTCACCCACGACCGGCACCGGACCGTCGACGATTACCCGTACGGCGGGGGAGCCGGGATGGTGATGAAGCCCGCGCCTTTCTTCGAGGCGGTCGAGCATCTCGGGGCGCGCGCGCCGATC
>DATAIN010000531.1:0-4518 GCA_036262635.1 Gemmatimonadaceae bacterium
GGTCGGCATGATACCGTGGGGCTGGGGAGGCGGTGAGGTGGGGAGAACTGCTGAGGACACCACCTTTTCTTCAAAAGGGCTCCCCTGTTCTCCCAATCTCACTGCCTCCCAACACCTTGGTGATGGTGCCGACCGATCGACAACCCCAGCGCACGGCGCGCCGTGCTCTGGGGGTGTGCGTCGATCGGCACGATACCGTGGGGCTGGGGAGGCAGTGAGGTGGGGAGAAAAAGGGAGCAAAGCCTTTTGACAGGCTCTCCCCTTTTCTCCCAACCTCACTGCCTCCCACCACCACGTCGACCATGCCGACCGACCACGAGACTCAGCGCACGGCGCGCCGTGCTCCGGCCGTGTGCGCCGGTCAGTATGGCACCGGGGGGGCTGGGGAGGCAGTGAGGTGGGGAGAACTGCTGAGACATTCCCCTTTCTTCAAAGGGCTCCCCTTTTCTCCACACCTCACTGCCTCCCAACCCCCTGGTGATCATGCCGACCGACCGCGAGCCTCAGCGCACGGCGCGAGATCAAGCGCCCGGCGCGAGATCGAACGCGCCTCCCCATCTCACCTCACGACGGGGCACCCCGCCGGAACCTCGACCGGCCTCCCGTCGCTCGTCTCGAAGCTGAACCGCGCGCTTCCCGTCGCCGTGGAGCTCCCGCCCGCGAAGACCGTGAAGCTCCCCGGCTCGACGACGCGCTTCATCGCGGCGTCGTAGAAGGCGAGGTCGCGCATGTCGAGCGGGAAGTCCACGGTCCGGCTCTCTCCCGGTCCGAGGGTGACGCGGCGGAAGCCGCGCAGCTCGCGGACCGGGCGTGTCACGCTCGAGACGTCGTCGCGGACGTAGAGCTGCACCACCTCGGTGCCCGCGACGCGGCCGCTGTTCGTCACCGTCACCGACGCGTGCAGCGTGTCGCCGGGGTGCATCGTCGTCGCGCTGAGCTGCGGCGCGGAGGTGGTGAAGGTCGTGTAGCTCAACCCGTGGCCGAAGGGATAGAGCGGTGTGAAGGAGACATCGATGTAGCGCGACGTGTAATGCTCCGTCTCGCTCGACGGGCGGCCGGTGTTCTTGTGCGCGTAGTAGATCGGCACCTGGCCGGTGACGCGCGGGAAGGTCACCGGCAGCTTGCCGCTCGGGTTGTAGTCGCCGAAGAGCACATCGGCGACGGCGTTGCCGTGCTCGACGCCGAGGAACCAGCTCTCGACGATCGCGCGGCTGCTGTCGGCGAGCTCCTGGATCGCGAGCGGGCGTCCGTTCATCAGGACCACCACCATCGGGACCTTCGTCGCGCGCAGGGCGCGGAACAACTTCATCTGCGCGCCGGGAATGTCGATCGTCGCGCGGCTCCCAGCCTCGGCGCTCATGTCGGGGTTCTCGCCGATCACGAGGACGACGGCATCTGCGCGCTTCGCCATGTCCACCGCCATCGGAATGAGCGAGGTGTCGTTGCTCGCCGGTGACGCGCCGCGCGCCCAGTACAGGCTCTTTCCGGGGAGCGCGCGATTGATCCCGTCGTAGACGGTGATCGCGTCCTTGTAATTGCCCAGCCCACCCCAGTTGCCGATCACCGCGCCGCTGTCACGGCTCAACGCACCGATCACCGCCACCGTCTTCAGGTCCTTGCGCAGCGGGAGGAGACCATCGTTCTTCAGCAGCACGATCGACTCACGCGCCGACTGCCGCGCGGTCGCGCGCGACGACGCGGTGAGCATCGCCGCTTTCTCTGCAGCGGCCGACACGCCGCGGTACGGATCGCTGAACAGACCGAGCCGGTACTTGAGGCGCAGCACGCGGCGCACCGCCTCGTTCAGCGTCGCCTCGGAGAGGCGGCCGGATCGGACCAACGAGGGGATCGTCTTGCGATAGATCTCGCTCACCATGTCCATGTCGACGCCCGCCGAGATCGCTGCGCGGCCGACCGCGGCGCTGTCGGCGCCGATGCCGTGGTTCAGCAGCTCGCCGATTCCCGTCCAGTCGCTGACGACCATCCCGTCGAACCCCCACTCGCGGCGGAGGATCGTGTCGGTGAGGAGCGGATTCGCGTGCGCGGGGATGCCGTCGATCTCGTTGAAGCTCGACATCAGCGTCGCCACTCCGGCGCAGACGGCGGCGTGGAAGGGCGGCAGATAGACTTCGCGCAGGGTGCGCTCGGGGATGTCGGCGACGTTGTAGTCGCGCCCCGCCTCCGCGGCGCCATACGCCGCGAAGTGCTTCGCCGTCGCGACGATCGCGGTGCGGTCGCGGAGCCCGTTCCCCTGAAAGCCGCGGACGCGCGCGTCGGCGAAGGCGGCGCCGAGGTACGGGTCCTCACCCGCGCCCTCGACGATCCGTCCCCAGCGCGCGTCGCGGGCGATGTCCACCATCGGCGCGAAGGTCCAGTGCAGCCCGCCCGCCGCGGCCTCGGTCGCGGCGATGCGCGCCGTGCTGCGTGCCATCTCCGGGTCCCAGCTCGCCGCCTCGCCTAACGGCACGGGGAAGGTCGTGCGGTAGCCGTGGATGACGTCGAGCCCGAAGACGAGCGGGATGTGCAGCCGCGACTGCTCGATCGCGAAGCGCTGCAGCTTCGCCACGGTGTCCGCCCCGACGACGTTGAACAGCGACCCGATCTCGCCGCGCCGCAGCATCCCCTCCCCCACCGTGTTGCCCGCGGGGCCGGTGGACGCGAGCCCGGAGAGCTGGTTGAGCTGCCCGGCCTTCTCCTCGAGCGTCATCAGCGCGAGCAGCGAATCCACGAACCGATCCTCGCCCGCCATCCGCGCGGTCGCGAGCACCCGCGCCGGCGCGGGCGCCGGCGCGGGCGCCGGGGCGACCGCGGTGCTCGACGGCGGTGCCGGCTGGCCGGCGCAGCCGAGCGCGAGGACGAGGGCGAGGACGAGAGGAGCGCGGGCGGGCGAATGGCGTGTCATGGTTCTCGCGGGGCGGAGTGGTACGTCGTCGCGTGACTGCCGACCATCGTATCGTGAGCAAGTATAGCTGAACACGGCGGAGGTCACGATCGAGGTGGGCCGAGATCGGCGCCGAGACGGCTCTCGGCGGATGTAACAGGAGCCGTGGAGCAGGGAGGGGGTTGCTGAGAGCTATGGCTCACCGCAAGCCCTCCCTGCCCTCCGTGGCTCCTGTGAATGACTGCCAGCCCCCGACTCTGGCGGGGCGGCGCCGGATCCGCCAACTTCGCGCATGACATCTTTCCGCGAGCGTTTCGCCTCCTCGGCCACCACGCGCATCCACGGCCGCGTCGTGCTGGTCGCCCTCATCGTCGTCGCCGCGATCGGCGCCGCGTGCAGCAACAGCGCGCCGGCGCGGCCGAAGTGGAATCCGCCCCCGCCCACGGAGCAGCGCCCGGCGAAGTGGGGGCTCAGCTGGAGCGACGAGTTCAACGGCACGACCCTCGACGCGTCGAACTGGATCGCCAACGATGGCGCGGCGAACGTGAACAACGAGCTCGAATACTACACGCCGACCGACGTCTATCTCGAGGGCGGCTCCCTCGTGCTGCGGAGCCAGCAGCGCAATCTCGGGGGACGCCAGTACACCTCGGGCGAGGTTCGCAGCGGGACGAAGCGCACGGTGAGCGTCGGCTCGGCCGTGGAGTGGCGGACGCAGATCCCCTCGGGCAAGGGGATCTGGCCGGCCAACTGGCTCGTGAACACGCCCTGCGACGGGCTGGGTGGCTGCGGCGGGAGCTGGCCCCCCGAGATCGATGTCCTCGAGGTGAAGGGGAGCGATCCCGCGACCAACGTCATGACGCACTGGTGGGGGTCGTACCCCGGCCAGCAGCACGAGACGAGCACGTGGACCAGCGCGGCGAGCCTCGCCGCGGACTACCACACGTACCGCCTCGAGTGGTACCGCGACAGCATCATCTGGTACGTCGACGGCGTCGCGCGGGCGAAGCACACCGCGAACATCACCGGCGGCACCCTGCAGCTCGTGATGAACACCGCCGTCGGCGGGCAGTTCGACGGCAACCCGGACGCGACGACGGTGTTCCCGCAGTATCACCGGATCGACTACGTGCGGGTGTACCGGGATACGGCGAATACCTACTGAGGGGCCCGAGGGCGGGGGCCAGGGGCCAGGCGTTAGGCACGGCGGGACTGGACGGGGCGGAACCGCGGGCGGCGGAACTGCGAAGGGTGTGCAGGTCCTGATCCCTGGCCCCTGCTCCGCCCGGCCCCTGGCCCCTGCTCCGCCGGCCCCCCGGCCCGCGCTATATTTCCCCCATGCAGCGCCAGCCGGAATCCATCTATCTCGACCACGCCGCCACCACCCCGGTGCGACGCGAGGTGCTCGAGGCGATGCTCCCCTTCCTCGGGGATCGCTTCGGCAATCCGTCGAGCACCCACCGGTGGGGACGCGAGGCGCGCGTCGCGCTCGACGAGGCGCGTGAGCGCGTCGCGACCGTGCTCGGCGCGCGACCCGACGAGATCTGCTTCACCTCCGGCGGCACCGAGGCGGACAACCTCGCGATCCTCGGCGCCTGGCATCGCCGGCGCGACGAGCGGCCCGCCGTCGTCACCAC
>DATAIN010000532.1:0-3831 GCA_036262635.1 Gemmatimonadaceae bacterium
AGTCGCTGACTGCGTCCAGCTTTCAGCTTCGGTTAGAACGCCACCGCGCCTTCGATCATGAAGCCGTTGAACTTGCCGCCGTTCCGGATGTCGGTCCGCGGGAAGCCGTCGTACTTCTGCGTCACGTACTCGACCTTGGCCAGGATGCCGGGGGTGATGAACCAGCCGGCGCTGGCGGCGTAGCGGTTGACCTTGAGGTCGGCCAGCGCGCCGTTGGCGATCACGCCAGGGAGCGTGCCCTTCGCGGTGTTGTAGCGACCACCGACGAAGAGGGGTTCGCCCGGGAGGAAGCGATAGACACCGTCAACGGCGAGCTGGTCCCACGTGCGCTCCTTCGGATCCGTCGTCTTCGGCCCGCGGCCCTTGGCACGCTCCACGTTCCCGAAGACTTCGAGGCCGTTCAGCTTCACGAAGGGGTTGATGACCCACGAGGTGATCTTGTCCGACATCTTGGGCTGGATCGCGCCCGACCACGCCTGCGCGGCTTCGCTCGACGAGACGTTCTCCATGACGTCGTAGTAGCGGGAGCCCGCGCGGTCACCGCTATACAGGGTGTTGTTGTTGCTCTTCGCCTTCGAGTAGATCGAGCCGGTCAGGCGGACGCGGAGCGCCTCGTTGACCTGGCGATCGAAGCCTGCCTTGCCGAGGAAGGTCGGCGAGCGCTTCTGCGGGTTGAGGACCGTACCGCGGACCTCGCCGTTCGTGATGCCGCCCATGAGCAGGAGGCCGTTGCTGCGGACGTACACTTCGCCACCGACTTCCGTGGTGAAGGCATCCATGATCAGGTTGCCGACGAACGGGTTGTACAGCGAGTTGCCGTTGTCGGTGCGGCGGAAGTGCTGGTCGCCGTAGTTGATCTCGAAGTGACCGGCGCGAACGGTCACGAACTTCATCAGGTTGTTGAGCGGGGCGAAGTCGATCGGCGACTCGTCGATGAGGAGATAGCCGTCCTTGACCCACATCTCGTTGTGGTGCCGCGCCGACATGTAGCTCGTCAGCGAGACACGAATGCCCTTCGCCAGCTGCGCGTTCAGGTAGAGGTTCGCGACGGCGTTGTTGAAGCCATGGCCGACGCGAATGAGCTGGTTCTGGTTGACGCCGGCGACCATGTTGGGCGCGGCGGTGTTGCGGTGATCGAGGCCCTGGAACTGCTGGGTGAACGCGGCACCCCAGGCGAGCGCGAAGCCGCTGTAGGGCACGTTGTCCGTCTTCGGCGTCTCGAAGACGTTCAGGCCGCGCTGATCGAACGGCCGGATGTGCTGGATCACGATCTCGGGCTGCGTCGAGCTGCGCGTCGCGGCCGCGGGGTTCATGACCGTCGGGTCGATCTTCGCCGGGGCCTTCGGCGCAGGCTTCACTGTGGCCGTCTTCGCGCTGTCGGTCGCCACCGGGGCGGTGGAGGCGACCGTGGTCTCCTGCGCGTACGCGATGGCGGGCATCAGCGCGACGGCGAGAGCGGTGAGCAGATGGCGGTTACGCATGATCAGAGTCTCCAGGTTGGTGCGGGGGGTCAATCCTTCAGGAGCAGGTCGAAGCCGACCTGCACGTTCTCGTTCACCTTCATCGTGCCGAACATCAGGGTCGGCGGCTTCAGGCCCCACTCCGTCATGCGGAGCTTCGTGGTGCCCGTGACGCGCAGCTGGCCCTCCGCGGTCTTCGTCCCGGCGGCGTCGATCACCACCGGCTTCTCCACTCCGCCCATCAGCAGCGTGCCGCGGAGCTGTCCCTTGATCCGACCGTTCTCGGTGCTCACGTCGTAGGAGGCCAGCTTGAACTGGATCGTCGGGTTGTCCTTCGCCTTGAGCGCCTTGCGCATGTGCTCGTTCATCGTCCCGTTGCGGCAGTCGAGGCCTTCCGAGGGGAAGTCGGCGACGACCGTTCGGACCGCCTTCTGACCGAGCATCAGCGCGGCGACCGACTGCGGCGCCTCGGTCTCGATCTTCGCGGTGAACTTCGTCGTGCTGCAGGAGAAGGCGCGGACGGTCGAAGTCCCATCCACCCAGAGACGGCTCTGGGGCTGCAGGCTCATCTCCGTCGCAGGCCCGAGGGGCGCTGCTCCGAGGAGCGCTGCCGCCGTCAGTCCGACAGTGATTGTGCGGTTCATCAACGCGCTTGCCATATGACCTCCCGTCGTCGGCGTTTCCGCGCGAGTCGCGCAGGTCGCGCGGCTCACACCTAACTTCGACTCTCCGGTGAGTTGTCACCGTCGGGGAGAGGAGGAACTTTGCCTCGAAGGCTCCCCACCCGAGGGTCAGGGATTGCCCGACGGCCGCGCGGCCAGGGTGTCGGGGATCCGCGCGGTGCACGCGGCCCGGGGGTGCCGGTACTCGTCGAGGGTCAGCACCGACCGCCCCACGAGAGGCATCGAGCTCTCGATGCGCAGGGGAAGCCGGCACGCATCATCGCTCAGATCGAACACGATCGTCCCGTCGCCCTTGTACCGACGGCTGTCCTTCACACGCATCTCGACCCGGATGGCGCGGAAGCGCCCCGCGCCGGTATCCACGGTGTCGCGTCCGAGCAGCCGCACGATGACCGGGTTCCGGTCGGGGTCGAAATGCCGGTAGAGCGACCGTCCGTCCTCGCTCAGCGGCAGCTCCCGCAGGACATAGATGAACGAGAGCTCGTCCAGCGGCGCGAGCGACGGGCTGCGGCCGGTCTCGCCGTCGGTGTTTCGCCACTGCCCGCTCTTCGGATCGATCGTCACGTCCTCATCGTGCCTCGAGAGCGGATGCCGCTCGCGCTTGACGTAGCGCACCGTCGCCATCCGATCGGCGTCGAACCACGACGTGGTGTGATCCTGCGCCGAGACGAAGCCGACGCGCGCACGGAAGTCGAAGTGCAGCACCCAGAGCACCGCGCCGTCATTCTCTGTCCGATCCACCCACATTCGCGCGTTCCCCAGGGACCCGACGCGCGACGAGCGCGCGCGGAACGACAGGCTCTCTCC
This sequence comes from Gemmatimonadaceae bacterium, assembly GCA_036262635.1. Taxonomy (GTDB): domain Bacteria; phylum Gemmatimonadota; class Gemmatimonadetes; order Gemmatimonadales; family Gemmatimonadaceae; genus JABFXC01. The sequence goes on from DATAIN010000532.1 coordinate 2,951, forward strand.
GGCGAAGGGAGGAACCGTCGGCTCGTCCCCCGCCTGGCCGGCCAGGGGCGCGGCGGCGGTGGCGAGAAGGAGCGCGAGCGTGGTGATGGAGAGTCGCATGCCGCAGAATGGCCACGCCCGGGACGTCCCACAGTCGGGGCTTGCCGTACAACGCGTCGGGGAACGGGCCCAACGCTGGAGGGAAGGTGGGTGGTACAGTAGCGTTGTATATGCTCCCTTCTCCGACCGAACGGCTGGCTCGCCAGCTCGAGTTCCTCGTCCAGGCGGACCGCCTCAAGCTCGTGCTGCGCCGCTCGCCCATCGGCGACGGGTCGCGGCTCGAGAACAGCGCCGAGCATTCGTGGCATCTCGCCCTCGCCGCGCTGGTTCTCGCCGATCACGCGCCTCCGGAGGTCGACGTCGCGCGCGTGATGCGCATGGTCGTGGTGCATGATCTCGTCGAGATCGACGCCGGCGACACCTTCGCCTACGACGCGGGCGCGAACGTCGGACGCGTCGAGCGCGAGCGGCTCGCCGCCGATCGGCTCTTCGGGCTGCTTCCCGATGCACAGCGCGACGAGCTGCGCGCGCTGTGGGACGAGTTCGAGGAGGGCGCCACTCCCACCGCGCGCTTCGCGCTCGCGCTCGACCGGCTCGAGCCGCTGCTCGTCAACGACCGGGCGAATGGCGGGAGCTGGCGCGTGCACTGCGTGTCGCGCGCGCAGGTGATGACGCGGATGCGTCCGATCGAGGGGGCGATCCCCGCGCTCTGGCCGATGGTGCTCGACATCGTCGAGCGGAACTGCGCGCGCGGACACATTCGCGAGGAGTCGTGAGCCACGCGTCGTCGTCGCGGCCCTCGCTCATCTTGTGTCGTGCGCTCGCCATCGCGGGACTGCTCC
>DATAIN010000533.1:0-2706 GCA_036262635.1 Gemmatimonadaceae bacterium
CTCGGCGTCGCGATCAACTTCGAGCTCGACGCGGTGGTGGAAGACGTCGCGTTAGGCGCCGAGGCGCAGGCGATGTTCCTCGCGGACCTGGAAGGGTCGAGGGAGATCACGCAGGTGCCGAGATGAGAGACGAGGAGGGTCGGATTGCGTCGTGCGCGTTGTCCGCGCGTCGGGCGGCATGATACCCAAGGGGTGGGGAGGCGGTGAGGTCGGGAGAGCGGTGAGCCTGTTGCAGATTCCTGGTGGCTGATCGGCACGGAGGACGGAGAGGACCACCGAGAGCACGGAGGGCGCAACGCGCGAGACTGACCGTTGCGCACCAGGGCCGGAACTGATTTTGAGGCACGCCTGGCGAGACCATCTCACCCCGCGTGCCCCAATATCAGTTGGGGCTCGTGGTGCTCGGAGCTCCCTTACACCAAGGAACCCTCACCGCCTCCCAACCTCACTGCCTCCCCAGCCCCACGAGGCCAACCGTCCCGTCACCGACGCCCAGAGCACGGCGCACCCAGAGCACGCGCACCCAGACGACGGCGCCGAACCCAAGCCCGTGCCGCCCGAGAGCCGCCGCACTATGTTCCCGCGGTCTCTCCCTCCCCACCTCGCATGCGTCTCTCCGCTCTCCTCGCCTCGCTCGTCCTCGCCGCCTGCGCGCGCCCGGCGGCCTCGCCGTCTCCCGCGCCGCGCTACAACCTCGTCATCACCAACGCCCGCGTCTACGACGGCGCCGGGAACCCCTGGTTCCTCGGCGACCTCGCCGTCCGCGGTGATCGCATCGCGCGCATCGCACCCGCCGGGATGCTGCGCGGCTCGGGCGCGGCGCGCGTCATCGACGCGACGGGGCTCGCGCTCGCCCCGGGGTTCATCGACATCCAGGGGCAGTCGTACGACTCCTTCCTCACCGGCGATGGGCGCGTCGTCAGCAAGGTGACGCAGGGGATCACCACCGAGATCCTCGGCGAGGGCACGACGCCGGCGCCCCTCGACGACCGCAACATCGGCGCGATGGGCTTCGACACGACGAGCCTCCGCCTCGCCCAGGGCTTCCGCGGCGCGCGCGGCTTCGGCAGCTGGCTCGACGCGATGATCGCCCACGGCGTCTCGCCTAACGTCGGCTCGTTCCTCGGCGCCGAGACCGTGCGGATGTACGCGAAGGGGATGTCCGAAGGCGCGGCGACGGCGGCGGAGCTCGACACCATGCGCGCGGTGACTCGGCGCGCGATGGAGGACGGTGCCTTCGGCGTCGGGAGCGCGCTGATCTACCCGCCGGGGGCGTACGCGTCGACCGAGGAGCTCATCGAGATCGCGAAGGCGATGGCGCCGTACGGCGGCGTCTACATCACCCACATGCGCTCGGAAGGCGACCGCGTCATCGAGGCGACGCGCGAGGCGATCCGCATCGGCCGCGAGGGCGGCGTTCCCGTCGAGATCTACCACCTCAAGATCGCGGGACAGCGCAACTGGTCGAAGGCGCCGCAGCTCGTCGCGATGATCGACAGCGCGCGCCGCGCGGGGCAGGACGTCGCGGCGACGATGTATCCCTACACCGCGGGCGCGACGTCGCTGCGCTCGTGCATCCCGACGTGGGTCGCCGCGGAAGGGAAGCTCCTCGCCAACCTCGCCGACTCGGCGACGCGCGCGCGGGTGAAGGCGGAGATGCTCGCCGGCTCGAAGACGTCGGAGAGCCTCTGCGAGCTCGCGACCGCGCGGGGCGTGATGGTCGTCGGCTTCCGCGACTCGACGCTCAAGCGGTACGAGGGGATGCGGCTCGACGAGATCGCGTCGCGCATGGGCGGCAACCGCGACTGGGTGGATGCGGTCATCGACCTCACCATCGCCGAGCGCGCACGGTTAGGCGGGATCTTCTTCCTGGCGAGCGACGCGAACCTCCGCATGCAGCTGAAGCAGCCGTGGGTCGTCATCGGCACCGATGCCGACGGCTGGAACCCCGACAGCACGCACGGCGAGATGGTGCATCCGCGCACCTACGGCACCTATCCCCAGCTCCTCGGCCAGCTCTCGCGCGACGAGGGCTTGATGCCGCTCGAGGAAGCGATCCGCAAGTCGACCTCGGCCGTCGCGGCGCGTCTCTCGATCCCGGACCGCGGCCTGCTGCGCGAAGGGATGTACGCCGACCTCGTGCTCTTCGACCCCGCGACGATCGCCGACCGCGCGAGCTACGTGACCCCGCACGTGGTCGCCGCGGGAATCCGCGAAGTGTTCGTGAACGGCGTCGAAGTCGTGCGCGATGGACGGCATACCGGGGCGAAGCCGGGGCGCGCGGTGAGAGGGGCCGGATCGAGGCACTGACGCCGTGCATGCCGCCCTTCGGGGCGGCTGTAAGCTGGAAGCTGGAGGCAGGTAGCGACCGCGTTTTTCGAAGTTGCATCCTGCCTATCGCCTCCCGCCTCCAGCCCGCCGCGCGAAACACAGAAGTGGCCTTTCTCGGCCGATAAGCGTCGTACAGGGACCATGCCTCCCATCGATCCCCGCCGAGTCGCGCGACTCGAAGAGGCCGTCAAGGCGCTGCATCAGCAGGTGAACGTCCTCATCTCCGAGGTGAGGACGCTCGCCGTGCAGGCGGAAGCCGAGGCCGCGGCCGGCGCACAGGGCGCCGTGCCGACACCGATCGACGACTCGATGCTCGCGCCCCGCGCGCCGATGCCTCCGCTCGCGCCGCCCGCGCCGCCGCCGGTGCCGGGAGGT
>DATAIN010000534.1:0-5239 GCA_036262635.1 Gemmatimonadaceae bacterium
AATCCCCACGCCGCCATTTGGCGAAGCGCGAACGAGTCCTATATTCCTCTCCACCATGCACGCCTCCCACATCCGCGCGCGCTTCCTCGCCTACTTCGAGCGGCAGGAGCACGTCGTCCGTCCCAGCTCCTCGCTCGTCCCGGCGGACGATCCTACCCTCCTCTTCACGAACGCGGGGATGGTGCAGTTCAAGCGCGTCTTCCTCGGCCAGACGGAGCCGCCCGACGGGCGTCGGCGGGCGACGACGGCGCAGAAGTGCGTGCGGGCGGGGGGCAAGCACAACGACCTCGAGCAGGTGGGGCACACCGCCCGGCATCACACCTTCTTCGAGATGCTCGGCAACTTCTCCTTCGGCGACTACTTCAAGCGCGACGCGATCCGCTTCGCGTGGGAGTTCGTCACCGAGGAGCTCCAGATCGAGCGCAGGCATCTCCGCGTGACGGTGCATCACACCGACGATGAGGCGCGCGCGCTCTGGCGCGAGATCGCCGGGCTGCCGGACTCGCGGATCTACGGGTTGAGCGACAAGGACAACTCCTGGCAGATGGCGGACACGGGTCCCTGCGGCCCGTGCACGGAGATCTACGTCGATCTCGCCGCGCTCGCGTCCGACTGGCGCTTTCCGGACGGGGCGAGCGGCGAGTGGACCGAGACCGGCCGCGAGGAGTACTCGCTCGACGCGTTCGTCGAGGGCGCGGAGGCGGGGCGCTTCCTCGAGATCTGGAACCTGGTCTTCATGCAGTACGACCGGCAGCCCGACGGCCGGCTCGAGCCGCTGCCGAAGCCGAGCGTCGATACCGGCGCGGGACTGGAGCGGATCGCCGCGGTGCTGCAGGGCGTCACCAACAACTTCCACACCGACGTCTTCACCCCGCTCATCCGCGCGGCGGAGCGCATCACGGGGATCCACTACGACCGCAACGCGACCGCGCCGTACGAGGTGGCGCCCCCCGCGTCGGTGAGCGGAGCGCGCTCCTCGGTCGTGAAGAACGGGCGCGTCACCGTCGATCCCGCGGCGTTCCGCGTGCTCGCCGACCACGCGCGGGCGGTCGCGTTCCTCCTCGCCGACGGCGTGCTCCCCTCGAACGAGGGGCGCGGCTACGTGCTGCGCCGGATCCTCCGCCGCGGCGTGCGCTTCGCCTGGCTGCTCGGGCGCGCCGAGCCGACGCTCGTCGAGATCGTCGGCGAGGTCGTCGACTCGATGGGCGAGGCGTATCCCGAGCTGCGCGCGAAGGCGAAGCACATCCGTGCGACGACGCGCGCCGAGGAGGAGCGCTTCCTCGCGACGATCGACGCGGGAATGAGCCGCTTCGAGGAGCTCGCGCCCGCGCACACGACGCAGGAGCGGACGATCAGCGGCGAGGATGCGTTCCGGCTCTACGATACCTTCGGCTTCCCGATCGATCTCACGGAGCTGATGGCGCGCGAGCGCGGCTACACCGTCGACATCCCCGGCTTCGAGCGGGCGCTCGACGCGCAGCGCGCGCAGTCGAAGGAAGAACGGAAGACCCGCAAGCTCGGTGTCGGCGCCGACGCGCTTGCCGACCTCTCGCAGTGGGAGCGCGCCAGCGAACCGGGGAGCGACGACATCCAGTTCGTCGGCTACGACACCGTCTCGATCGAGACGCAGGTCTCCGCGGTGCGCCGCCTCGACGACGGACGCGTCGCGGTCATGCTGCGCGAGACCCCCTTCTACGCGGAATCGGGGGGACAGGTCTCGGATCACGGTGAGATCGCGGGCGACGGCTGGAAGGTCGCCGTCGACGACGTGCGCCGGATCGAGGGGCGCGTCGCCGCGGTTGGGAAGCTGACCGGCGAGATCCACTTCGGCCGCGCGGTCGCGACCGTGCCGAGCGAGCGCCGGCGCGACACGGAGCGCAATCACACCGCCACGCACCTCCTGCACGCGGCGCTGCGCCAGACGTTAGGCGAGCACGTGCACCAGGCGGGCTCGCTCGTCGCGCCGGACAGGCTGCGCTTCGACTTCACCCATCATGGGCCGGTCGGCGCGGCGCCGCTCGAGGACATCGAGCGGCTGGTCAACCGGTGGATCTGGGCGGGAGTGGACGTGGGCTTCCGCCAGATGCCGTACAAGGAGGCGGTCGCCGCGGGAGCGATGGCGCTCTTCGGAGAGAAGTACGGCGACGTGGTGCGAGTCGTCTCGGTGCCGGGCTTCTCGACTGAGCTCTGCGGCGGCACGCACGTCCACAACACGGCGCAGATCGGCCTCTTTCGCATCATCAGCGAGACCGGCGTCGCGGCGGGGGTGCGTCGCATCGAGGCGGCGACCGGCCAGCGCGCCTACGAGCTGCTGCGCGATCGCGAGCGCACGCTCGCGCGTGTCGCGGAGTCGCTCAAGGCGACGCCCGAGACGGTCGAGCGCCGACTCGCCGCGCTGCTCGACGAGCGTCGCGCGCTGGAGAAGCGACTCGACGAGGCGATGAAGGGGGGCGGCGATCAGATCCAGACTCTGGTGGGGCGGGCGGAGACGACGAACGGCGCGCGCATCGTCGCCTCGGTCGTCGGCGCGGGGGACGCGAAGGAGCTTCAGGTGATGGGCGACGCGCTGCGCGAGCAGCTGAAGAGCGGCGTCGGCGTGCTCGGCGCATCGTTCGCCGACGGGAAGTCGACCATCCTCGTGGTCGTCACCGACGATTTGCGCGATCGCGGCACGCGCGCCGACGCGATCGTGCGCGAGGTCGCCGCGGTCGCGGGAGGGAAGGGCGGAGGCAAGCCGCACATGGCACAGGCGGGAATCCCCGACGCGTCCAGGCTCGGCGCGGCGGTGGATGCCGCGCCGGCCATCGTCCGCCGACAGCTCGAGCGCCCCACGTGACGACCCCCGACGGCGAATCGGTCGCGGACGCGCTGGAGCGCTGGCTCTCCACGCGCGCCGAGTCTGCGCCGCCGAGCCTGCGCGTCCGTCTCCTCGACGCGGTGCGCGACGGCGGCGGGCAGTCGGGCGGCGCCGGTCTCGCCGACACATCGTGCCGTGCGGGAGAGAGTCTTCTCGCGAAGCTCCTCGCCGAAGGGTGCGCATCGCGTTCCGCGGCCCTCGATCTGCTCGCCGCGGACGCACTCGTCACCTACGCATTCGAGGCCGCGGCCGAGCTGCCGGCCGAGACAGCCGCGTCGGTCGACGCGCGGGCCGCCGACGCGATGCGCCGAATCGCGATGCTCGGCACGACGGTGCAACCGTGATGCTGCGCGACCTGACGACGAGCGGCGGGCTGGCGATCCTCGTCGATCCGGCCCGCACGGCGCCGCGCGACGCCGAGGAGACCGCGCGTCGCGCGAGCGGCGAGGGCGTGCGGGCCCTCCTGCTCGGCAACAGCTTCGGTGACGACTCGCGCGGGCTCGAGGTGGCGCGTGCGCTGCGTCGCGGCGCCGGCGGAGTTCCCGTGCTCCAGTTTCCCGCGACCGCGGCACAGCTGGTGCCCGAGGTGGACGCGGTGCTGCTCCTCTCGCTCGTCTCGGGACGCAATCCGCAGTACCTCATCGAGGAGCACGTGCGCGCGGTCCCGTTCTTCGAGCGGCATCCGGAGATCGCGGTGCTGAGCACCGCGTATTGTCTCATCGACGGCGGCCGCGTGACGTCGGTGGAAGCGGTGAGCCAGACGCGACCCCTTCCCTCGGACAAGCCCGAGCTGGTGGCGGCGCACGTCCGTGCCGCGATGCTCATCGGGATGCAGGCGGTCTACCTCGACGCCGGGAGCGGCGCCGAGCGATGCGTCGGCACCGCGCTGATCGAAGCAGCGCGTGGAGCGACGAAGGGGACGCTCTTCGTCGGCGGCGGGGTGCGCACCCCCGCGTCGGTGCGAACGGCGCGCGAGGCGGGCGCCGACTACGTCGTCGTCGGAACGCTGCTCGAGCGCGATGGTACTCGCGTCGTCCGCCAGCTCGCCGAGGCCGCGTCGCAGGTTCCCGTGCGCGCCGGCAGCTGAGCGCCGCGTGGTCGATCTCCACACGCACCTGCTCCCCGGAGTCGACGACGGCTCGCCTTCGGTCGAGGCGTCGCGACCCGTGCTGCAGCGCTTCGCGCGCGAGGGCGTCGAGACGGTCGTCTGCACTCCCCACCTGGAAGCGTCGCGTGCCCGAGTGGCGAGCCGCGCGCGGAACGAGGCGCTGCTCGCGCAGCTCGCCGCCGCGGTGCCCGACGGGCCCCGTCTCGTGCTGGGCTGGGAGATCATGCTCGACGAGCCGGACGTCGATCTCACGCGCTCCGAGCTCGCGCTGGGTACCTCGAAGGCGGTGCTCGTCGAGTTTCCGCGCACCGCGCCTCCGGGCAACGGAGCACGTGAGCTCTTCCGCATCCGGATGAGCGGCGCGACGCCGGTGCTCGCGCATCCGGAACGCTACTGGGGGTGCACGGTGGCCGCGGTGCGCGAATGGAAGCACGTTGGCGCGGTGATCCAGATGGATGCCGTCACGCTCTTCGGCCGCTCGCCGCTTTCCGCGCTGGCGCGCGAGCTCGTGAAGGAAGGGCTCGTCGACTGCATGGCGAGCGACAATCACGCCGACAACCGCTCGCTCGCGGCGGCCCGCCGCTGGCTGGCCGAGGTGGCGAGCGAGCAGCACGCGGAGCTGTTGACGCGCGGGAACCCGGCGCGCGTGCTGCGCGACGAGCCGGTCGTCGCCGCGGAGCCGCTCGAGCGGCGGCGCGGCATCGGCGCGCGGCTGCGCGAGATCGGACGCTCGCTCGCCGGCGGACGACGCAATACGACCTGACCTGAATCCGGAGTAGCGATGGCGAACGAAGGCGGCGCGAGCGCAGTGACGGCGCGGCTCACCGAGGGATTGCGCGAGCTCGCGGAGACCGCGGCCCGGACGGCGGAAAGGATCGGCCCGCAGGTCGAGCGCGCGTATCGCATGGTGCGCGAGACGGTAGAGGGCGGGGGCACGCTCTTCTTCTGCGGCAACGGCGGGAGCGCGGCCGACGCGCAGCACATGGCGACGGAGTACGTCGTGCGCTACGCGCGCAACCGGAAGGCCTACCCCGCGGTGGCGCTCACGACCGACACGTCGCTGCTCACGGCGACGGGCAACGACTTCGGGTTCGACTTCGTGTTCTCGCGCCAGGTCGAGGCGCTCTGCCGCCCGGGCGACCTGCTCGTGATCCACTCCACGAGCGGCAACTCGCCCAACGTGCTGGAGGCGGCCCGCGCGGCGCGGGCCAAGGGCGTGCGCGTGCTCGCGCTCTCGGCGCGCGACGGCGGCGCGCTGCGGCCGCTGGCCGACC
>DATAIN010000535.1:0-2069 GCA_036262635.1 Gemmatimonadaceae bacterium
CGTTACGACGCTCTCCTCGTGATGGGGTGGCAGACCATGGCCCACGTTCAGCTGATCGGCGCCGCCAGGACGTCAGGGCTCCCATTGCTCATTCGCGGCGAATCCAACCTGCTGCGACGGCCGGCGGGCGGCGTTCGCGCAGCGGTCAGGCGCTTCGTCTGGACCCCTCTCCGCTCCGCGCTCTACAGACGTATGTTCGCGAGGGTGGATGCGTTCATCACGATCGGGCGCCGGAACGCCGATTACTACCGCTCGTTCGGAGTGCCCGACGCGAAGCTCTTCTTCGCCGGATACGGCGTTGACAATTCACACTTCGCGCTCGGAGCCGAGCAAGCCGCGGCGGCGCGGATCCGCCTGCGCGGGGAACACGGGATCGGCATGGAGAGCGTCGTCTTCGTAAGCTCCGCGAAAATCATCCCGCGCAAGCGGCCGCTCGACCTCCTCACGGCCTTCGCGACGCTCGGTGGGGGGGGACGGGACGCCCACCTGGTCTACCTCGGGGATGGGGCGCAGCGTGGAGAGGTCGAGCGGGAGGCGCGGCGTCTCGGTGTGCGCGATCGTGTCACGGTCACCGGGTTTGTGAACCAGCGCAGCATTCCCGACTGGTACGCGGCGAGCGATTGTCTCGTACTCCCATCGGATACGCTCGAGACCTGGGGGCTGGTCGTGAACGAGGCGATGGCGGCTGGCCTTCCGGTGATCGTCAGCGACGCCGCGGGCTGCGCGCCCGACCTCGTCATCGCCTCGGAGAACGGATATACGTACCCCTGCGGCGACGTCTCCGCGCTGGCCAGCCGCATGATCGACATTCTCGAGCGGGGCGCCCCAGCGCGACGGTCGATGGGCGAGCGTTCGCGTCAGATCGTCGCCGCATTCTCGCCCGAGCACGCCGCGGCCGTGATCGCGGACGCCGTGGTGGAGCTGGTGAAGCATTGACACCGGACATTCTCGTGGTCGGAGGCGGGATCGTCGGTCTCGCGACCGCGCACGCGCTCCAGCAGCGCTTCACGGGGGCGAGGGTTCGCGTCGTGGAGAAGGAAGCCCGGCTCGCGGCCCATCAGACTGGACATAATAGCGGAGTCATTCACTCCGGGATCTACTACCGGCCGGGGAGCTACAAGGCGCGGCTTTGCAGAACCGGGAACGCGTCGATGCAGGCGTTCTGTGTCGAGCACGGCATCCCTTTCGAGCGCTGCGGGAAGCTCATCGTCGCGACGGTGGCGTCGGAGCTTCCGCAGCTCGATGCGTTGCAAACGCGCGCGGCCGAGAATGGACTCGAGGCTCATCGACTCGACGCCGCCGGGATCCGGACGTTCGAGCCACATGCGGCGGGGATCGCCGCGCTGCACGTCCCCTCTACGGGCATCGTGAATTACGCCCAGGTAGCGGCGAAGCTCGCCGAGCTGGTGAGCGCCACTGGTGGCGAGGTCCGGCCCGGCGTCCGGGTAACGCGGATTCGCCCAGGCCTGGTCGAAACGGACGCGGGCCCGATGCCCAGCGCTTTCGTCGTGAACTGCGCCGGCCTGCACAGCGATCGGCTCGCGCGCGGCGCCGGCGCGGCGATCGCTGCCCGGATCGTGCCGTTTCGCGGGGAGTACTACCAGCTCCGGCCCGAGCGGCGGTCGCTGGTGCGAGGACTCATCTACCCGGTTCCCAACCCTCTCTTCCCCTTTCTCGGCGTACATTGCACGCGGATGATCGACGGGTCCGTCCACCTGGGCCCGAACGCGGTCCTGGCGCTGGCCCGGGAGGGATACCGGAAGACGTCCTTCCGACTCCGCGACGCCGTCGAGACTCTGGCGTTTCCCGGCTGGTGGCGCCTGGCCGCGCGCCACTGGCGGGATGGGCTGCACGAGGTCGCCCGGAGCCTGAGCCGGGGTGCCTTCGTCCGATCCTTGCAAAGGCTCGTCCCTGCCATCACGGAGAACGACGTCGTAGCGTGTGAGGCAGGGGTGCGTGCGCAGGCGTTGCGGCCCGACGGGACTCTCGAGGACGATTTTCTCATCGTCGAGAGCCCCGGGGCCATTCACGTCTGTAACGCGCCGTCACCGGCGGCCACCGCCTCGCTG
>DATAIN010000536.1:0-1772 GCA_036262635.1 Gemmatimonadaceae bacterium
GGAGGTTTTACGCTCGCGCCGCGCGCGCGGGCCGGTCTCGTGCGCTTTCGCGGGGCGGCCGCGCTCATCGTGCTCGTGATGAGCGTGGTCGTCGTCGTGGGCTGGGTGGCGGGCATCCGGACGATGCAGAGCTTCGTTCCGGGGTGGGTCACCATGAAGGTGAACACCGCCATCGCGCTCGGATCGAGTGCGATCGCAGTCCTCGTCCTGGCGCCACCCTCCGCGGACCGCGTCGGCCCGACGCGGCGGGATGCGCTCGTCACCGTGCTCGGCCTGCTCGTGTGCGCGATCGGGCTGGCGACGCTCGCCGAGTACGCGTTAGGCATCGAGCTCGGCATCGATCAGCTGGTGGTCGCGGCGAACTCCGACGGGGCCGCGACCGCCACCCCGGGACGGATGGCCGCCGTGACGGCGCTCGAGTTCGCGCTGCTCGGCGCCGCAGTCTCGCTCGCCTCGCAACGGTCGCCCACGATCGCTCGCGCGGTACAGCTGCTCGCCTCCCTCGCCGCCGCGATCGCGCTCGCCGCGCTGCTCGGACACATCTACGGCGTCATCCCTGTCGTCGGGCTGGGGCACGGGTTGCAGATCGCGGCTCACACGGCGTTCGCGATAATTCTGCTGTCCGCGAGTCTGCTCTCGTCCGACATCCGCGTCGGGTGGGTGCAAACGCTGGTCTCGCGCCGCGCCGGTGGGATGCTCGCGCGTCGGATGCTCCCCTTCGCCGTCGCCGTGCCGCTCGGCCTCGGTGCCTTGCGTCTCATGGGGGAATGGTTCCGCATCGCCGAGCCGGCGGCGTCGAGTGCAGCCGTCGCCGTGACCACGATGTTCACGTTCGGATTCGTCATCTGGCGCACGGCGAAAGAGCTGGACGCGGCGGAGCTGAGATGGCGCGCCGCGGAAACGGAGCGGGTCGAGCTCGCGCTGCGCGAGACGGACGCCAATGCGCGAGCCGAAGCGGAACGCGCGGCGCGCGGCACAGCCGAGCGCATCGCGAAGCAGAAGGAGGAGGCGCTCGCCGTGCTCGACCTCGTGCTCGAGAGCTCACCAGTCGGGTTCGCGCTCCTCGATCCGGATCTTCGCTTCGGCCGCGTCAACGCCGCGATCACCACGTTCACGGGGGTTCCTGCCGACGCGCACGCGGGGCGAACGATCCGAGAGATCGTGCCGCACCTCGCCGACGAGATCGAGCCGTCGTTTCGGAGGGTGCTCGCGACCGGTGTTCCGGTGATCCACGCCGAGCGCTCCGCACCCATCCCGGGAATGGCGGGGAGAAGGCGTTTCTGGCTGTCGAGCGCCTATCCGCTTCGTACCTCGTCGGGAGCGGTCCTCGGTCTCGGCGTCATCCTGCTCGACACGACCGAACGACGGCAGCTCGAGTCACAGCTCCAGCAGGCGCAGAAGATGGAAGCCGTGGGGCAGCTGGCCGGCGGGGTCGCGCACGACTTCAACAATCTGCTCACCGCGATCAAGAGCTTCAGCGAGCTTCTCGCCCTCGACCTTCCCATGGAGAGTCCGTTGCGGAGCGACGTCGGCGAGATCTCGGCTGCCGCCGATCGCGCCGCGGCACTCACCCGGCAGCTGCTCGCCTTCAGTCGACGGCAGCTGATGCAGCCGGTGGTGCTCGATCCGAACGACGTAGTGAGCGCCATCCTCGCGCTGCTGTCGCGCCTGATCGGACCGGAAGTCACCTGTCTCCCCATCCTCTCGGGCGAGGTCGGGCGGGTTCTCGCCGACCGCGGGCAGCTAGAGCAGGTGCTCGTCAACCTGGCCGT